>NZ_RAWD01000190.1:0-19237 GCF_003612065.1 Corallococcus sp. CA047B | reverse complement strand
CTCATCGCCGAGGACGACGACTTCGGTGCGCAGCTCCTCCGTCAGTTGCTGACCCGGCGCGGTCACGACGTGCACTCCGCCACCAGCGGCTTCGAAGCGCTGAAGCGGCTCGAAGCGGACACCTACGACCTGCTGCTCCTGGATCTCCACATGCCGGAGCTGGACGGATTCGAGGTCATCCGGAGCATCCGTCAGCGCGAACAGTCGACGGGCGCGCACCTGCCGGTGGTGGCGGTGACGGCCCGCTCACGCCGGCAGGATCGCGAGCGCTGTCTGGCCGCGGGCATGGACGACTTCCTGACCAAGCCCATCATCGCCAACGACCTCTGGGCGGTGCTCGAGCGCTTGGACCGCCGTCGAGCGCTCCGCCAGCTCCTGGATGCGCCGGTCCTGCTGTCGGCGTGCGGGGAAGACGCTCCGCTGCTCACGAAGCTCTGCGATGCGCTCATCGCGCGCCTGCCCGTCGACCTCGCCTCGCTCGACGAGGCGATCCGCCACGGTGACGCGCATCGGCTGCGTCAGTGCGCGCACAAGCTCTCCGGAGTGCTGGCGACCTTTTCGAGCCTCGCGGGTGACCTCGCCTCCCAGATCGAGGACCGCGCGGAGGAGGGGCTTCCCCAGGAGGCCGCGCCGCTGGCCGCGCGGCTCCAGGCACTCTCGGGGGACCTGTTGATCGCCGTGCGGGGGCTGACCGTCAACGAGCTTCGCGGCGAATGAGCCGGGCCCCGACCGTCGTACGCCATGGGGGCGGTGTCCCCACGGCGCACGGGGCCCGCGCTAACGCCGCAGCATGCCGCGCAGCAGCTCCAGCGCTTCGGTGATGCCCTGCCACACCTGGAGGGCCTTGATGCCCTCCCCTTCGCCCTGCACGTTGCGGCGGGCAGCGCGCTCCAGCGGCAGGAGCGCCCCTTCCACCAGCTCAATCTGCCGGCTGAGCTCCGCCGGAGACGGACCGCTCGCCGCGCGCTGGAGCGACTCGGCCGGGGACTGCGCCGGCATGGACACGGACACCGGCCGGTCCGCCAGGGCGGAGATGGCGTGGGAGAGCTGCGCCAGGTACGGCCCGAAGTCGGGGGCCGGCGCGGCCAGCGGCACATTGCGCAGGGTGGGCGCCTCGGACGCGGTCGCCACGCGTTCCGTGAGGGCCTTGAGCAGCTGGGCCAGGTGCTTGAGGTACGGGGCCAGGTCCGTCGCCGGAGCGGACGGGACGACCACCGGGGCCGGGGCCACCGGCGGCGGCTTCGCGGCCGTCTCGCGACCCACGCGGGCGACCTCCAGGACGGCCTCGCGCAGGGCCTCCAGGTGCGGGGCCACCTCCACCAGGGGGTCCACGTCGGGGGCACTGCCCGCCTGCGCGGCGGCCTGGACCACGGCGTCGCGCACCG
The DNA here is from genome assembly GCF_003612065.1 of Corallococcus sp. CA047B. NCBI lineage: Bacteria > Pseudomonadati > Myxococcota > Myxococcia > Myxococcales > Myxococcaceae > Corallococcus > Corallococcus sp. CA047B. Next base: position 17,852 of record NZ_RAWD01000190.1, on the reverse strand, counting down.
CGCCCAGCTGCTCCTCGATGGCGCCCAGCTGACCGGTGACGCGCGCCACGGGGTCGTCTTCCTTGCCCCCCATGCGCTTCACGCGGGCGAAGCCCTGCTTGATCTCCTCCCAGCGCTTCGCCTTCTCCGGCGTCAGGCGCCCGCGCATCTCCGCCAGCTTGAGCAGGTTCTGCTCCGCGGCGGTGGTGAGCGTCTGGGATTCGCCCTGGTAGTGGTCGTCGATGCGACGCTCCAGCTCGTCGTCCGTCATCGCGGAGACGACCTTCTCCGCCATCTTGCCCATGTTGCGGTAGCTGCCCTGCAACTTGAACGGCGGCTCCGTGCGGAAGCGCTCGTCCTGCGCGGCGGAGGCGATGTACTGGAGGTTCACCTTGAGCAGCACCTGCTGCACGCGGAACAGCCGCTGGAAGACGGCGACAATCTCCTGGAGCTCCGCCGCCGCGTAGCCGTGCTTCAGCTCGCCGGAAGGGACATCCTCCCCCTTCGCCATCCGGATGAGGCGGTGCACGTCCTGCGGGTCGCGCGTGGCCAGCGGCGCCAGCACCGGGTTGGAGGTGAGCGCGTTCTCCAGGTAGCTGAGCGCGAACAGCTCTTCCTTGCCATCCAGGATGTCGCCCAGGTTGTACGTGTCCGCGCGGTTGGCGAGCATGTCCGGGATGCGGAAGCGCTCACCCGTCTCCGTGTACGGGTTGCCGGCCATCACCACGCAGAACTTCTTGCCGCGCAAATCGTACGTGCGCGTCTGGCCATTCCAGACACCCTCCACGCGGCGCTGGCCGTCGCACAGGGAGATGAACTTCTGGAGCAGCTCCGGATCCGTGTGCTGGATGTCGTCGAGGTAGAGCATCACGTTGTTGCCCATCTCGAAGGACAGGTTGATGCGCTCCACCTCCTGCCGCGCGGTGGCGTTGGGCGCCTCCGACGGATCCAACGACTTCACGGAGTGGCCCAGCGCCGGTCCGTTCACCTTCACGAAGGTGAGGCCCAGGCGGCTGGCCACGTACTCCATCAGCGTCGTCTTGCCGTAGCCGGGCGGCGACATGAGCAGCAGCATGCCCATGCGGTCCGTGCGCTTGCCCTCGCCCGCCGCGCCCAGCTGCTTGGCCAGGTTGGCGCCGATGAGCGGCAGGTACACCTCGTCGATGAGCCGGTTGCGCACGAAGCTCGTGAGCACCTTGGGCGTCAGCTCCTCCAGCCGCAGCTTGCGCCGCTCCTTGTCCAGCAGGTCGCGCAGGTACGCGCGGTAGGCCATGTACGCGGGCACGCGCACCTGACGGAACTCGCCCAGCCGGGACAGGAACTCATCCAGGCGCAGCGGCAGCTTGCGGTCCTGCACGCGCGGGTGGCTGCCCAAGAGGCCCGTGGCCTCCGAGGACGTGATGGCGCCCGCCGTCTCGCGGTCCAGCTTGCGCTCGGTGATGAGCACCACCGCCGTCTCCAGCGACACGTAGGCCGCGTCGCCCGCGCCCCCCTCGCGCTTCGCGAGGAACGCGTCCACCCAGGCCCGCGCGATGCGCAGGCGCTCCGGCAGGTTCTTCTCCAGGCCGCGCAGGTCCTCGTCGAACGCGGTGCGCGAGCCGTGCCGGTCCAGGTGCGCGAGGAAGGCGTCCTTCACCGCCAGGGCCTCGCGGCTGGTGGTGAAGCGGGGGTTCGCCACCGCCAGCTCCTCCACGAGGTAGCGGCCCGCCTGCCGTCCTTCCGCGGGCGACGCCGCGAGCCCGTGGCCCTTGAGGAACGCGAGCACCTGTTCGCCCAGCTCGTCGCCCAGGGCCACCAGGTCCGACGACGTGTCGAACGCCTGGCGAAGCCGCGCGAGGCTCTGCGCGCGCCGGTGGAACACACCCCGGAGCGTGTCGTCCGTGTCGAACGCCCAGTAGAGCGCGGCCCAGGCGCGAGGCACCGGGGCGAAGCGCAGCAGGCCCGCGCCCTGATGCAGCGCGAGCAGCTTCTCCAGGAGCGACACCGCGTCCGCGTCGTGCACGCCGCGCTCGTAGCCCTCGTCGAAGCGGTCCGCCGAATATGCCCGCACCCGCTCCAGCAGCTGTCCCTGCGCGCCGGCCTCGTACAGCGCCGCGAGCGTCAAGCCGCCCTTGCCCTCTTCCGCGTCCAGCAGCAGCGCCGCGGCCAGGTACTCCGAGCGGTAGACGTCGCGCGTCTCGGAGACGAGGTGCTGCTCCCACAGCTCCCGGTACTTGAGCAGCTCCGGGTCCTCCAGCTTCTGCGTGTAGTCGGAGCCGGTCAGCTGCAGGTACAGCGCGCCGTCGCGCGGCACCAGCGTCAGGTCCAGGGGCTGCGTGTTGACGTGGAAGCGGTAGGGCCCCAGCTTGATGAGGCCCTCGCCGCCCTCGAACAGGTCCTGCCGGTCGCGCAGGGCGCGCAGGGCGTCCTGCTTGGCGGACTTCACCCGCGACATCACCTCGTCCGAGCGCACGCTGTCCTGCAGCGCCAGGAGCTGCTCGGCCAGCTGCCGCAGCTTGAGGATCATCGCGTCGGACGCGAAGTAGGCGTTGAGTTCGTCGTCCGCCTTGAACGCCTTCGCCCGCCGCTGCACACCCTGGAGGATGCGCTCCGCGGCGCTGAAGAGGCCGGACGCGCGGCGCTGGCGCTCGTCCACCAGCGACTGCTTGCGCGCGCCGAAGGCCTCCAGCAGCTCCTCGCGCTTCTGGGTGATCTGCCCCAGGAACTCGTCGAACTCGCCGAAGCGGCCCTCCAGCTCCTCCAGCATCACGGTGAGCCGCGACAGCGCCTCGTCGCACTTCTCCGGAGCATCCGCCTGGGACAGCGCGTTCTCGATGCTCTGGCCCAGCAGCTTGAACTGCGCGCCGAACTCCGCGCGCTTCTCCCGGCTGCTCAGCTCCTTGCGCCGCGCCTGGAGCCCCGCGCGCACGCGGTTCAGGCGGCTGAACAATTCGGAGATGCCCTCCAGGATGCGGGCACGCGCCAGCGGGTCGCCCACCTGGAGTCCACCCACCACCTCGCCCAGCACCTCCAGGCCCTGGCCGGTGCGCTCCACGTCCTCCACCAGCGGCGCCAGCTCCGCCGTCGTGGTGACAGGCTCCAGCCGCTCCAGCAGGCCGTCCAGCCGGGTGGCCAGCGGTTGGAGCGCTTCGCCCTTCTGGAGGAAGTCCACGCACGCGGTGCTCACGGCGTCGGACGCGGCCACCACCGCCTGCTCCAGGGCGTCCACGCGCCCCAGGTCCATGTAGCGGATGTCCTTCAGGGTGATGAGGTGCCCGCGGTGCCGGCGCAGGTCCGCCAGCGCCCGCATGAAGCCCTCCGCGTCGGTGAGCCCCTCCGGCTGGGACTGGAGCAGGAGCGTGTCCTGCGCCGTCACCGCCTGCGCGAACGACTCCTCCGCGCGCTTGCGCATCGCGAGGACCTTCTCGAACTCATCGATGATGAGCTCGGAGGTGCGCCGCAGGAGTTCAATGGGCTCCTGGAGCCCGACCTCCGCGTGGTTCAGCCAGTAGTACGCGTCCAGCGCCCGCGTGGCCGCGGACACCAGGTCCTCGTACGTCCGGCGGGTGGGCTTGTCCGTCTTCGCCACGCGCGGCAGCGTCAGCGCGTCGCTGATGCCGCGCACCAGCTCCGCGTTGCCCACCTTGCCCAGGTAGCCCGGCGCGGGAGGCAACTGCGCCGCGTGCTCGTCGGAGACGAACGGCGTCTGCCACACCTGCATGGGGTGCACGCGCGTGGGCTCCTGCGACGTGGCGCGGAACACCACCAGCCCACCGTCCGCGAAGAGGCTCATGCCGTTGGAGACAAGGGGCGTCTGCACCTCCTTGCGCACCAGGTTGTACGGGAACAGCACGTAGCTGCCCTCGTCCCGGCGGTGGAAGACGTAGAGCACGTCCTCCCCGTTGGGCGAGCGCACCGCGTGGTGGAACTCCATCTGCTCCGACGCGCCGTCGAAGACCTTGTAGTCGCCCGTCTGGAGGTAGTAGCCGCCCGGGAAGACGATGCCCTGGTCCTCCGGCAGCCGCACGCAGGACTGCCCGATGGCGTCGATGCGCACCACGTGCTGGGTGCGCGCGTTGAAGACGAGGTAGCGGTGCGCCTTCTCCCGGAACGGGAGCACGCGCAGCAGGATGAGGCCGCCCACCTGCGTCCAGGCGAACTCCGCGTCATCCAGCGATTGATCCGGGTCGTCCACCGGCTCGCTGTAGATGCCCAGGCCGGTGGTGGTGTTGTCCTCGACCTTGATGGTGAGGTCGCCCTTCACCGTCTCCACGAAGACCTGATCCAGCACGTTGACGTGCGGGTGCTGGCCCAGCACGTACTGCTCGCGCGTGGCCACCGTCCACTCGAAGTCGTGCGACGGCGGGAAGACGTGATCGCGCTCGCCCTGGTTGTCGACGTAGGTGGCGCGGCCCTCCACGTCCACGTTGAAGCGGAAGACCTTGAGGTCGCGCGCGGACTGGCCCGTCTGGAACACCGCCAGCAGGCGCGAGTCCCGCCGGCGCAGCTGCAACAGCTTCGCGTCCTTGTAGTACTTGTACAGCTCGCCGAAGTCCTTCACGAACCGGGGGTCCGCGAGGAAGCCGCCGGCCTCCGTGGAGGGAACGGCGGACAGGTCGAAGCCCTCGGCCGTCTTCTCGAAGCGGTGCAGCGAGAAGACGTCCGAGACGACCGTCTCCTTCTTCAGGCCGATGAAGACGTTGTAGCCGAAGAGGAGGTACTTCCCGACGCTGACGATGTCGCGCGGGACGCAGTTGTTCTCCGTGCGCACCCGCTCGTTGCCGATGACGGTGAGTTCCGTGCCACCAAAGAGCGCCTTGCGCCGGGCGTTGAGGTCGTTCGCCTGGGTCGCCAGTGCGTCCGCCTGGGAGTGGAGGCGCGCACGGATGACCTCGTAGCTGCCGCCCTCCAGCGTCGCCTCGCCCCCGGGCACAGGGGTGCCCGGGGTCTTGCCGCTGTCAGTTGCCATGGATGTTCACCGAAAAGGGATGCGGTTCGCGGATGCGCCGGAGGGAAGGCCCTTGAGGGCTAGCCCTGCTTCTCGAGGAGGGCCGCGGCCTCCGTCTGCACGAGGGCCTTGATGCCGGCGGCCGTGGAGGCGGTGGGGCTCAGGGACATCCGGTTGAGCAGCGCGGCGACGGCCAGGTTCTGCGCGTCGTTGCTGAGACCCGGCTTGGAGAGGATCTCCTTCAGGTCCGCGGGCAGGTCCTTCTCGCCGTTGAGGTAGCCACCGAGCGTCTTCTTCAGCGCCTCGCTGTGATCCAGCGCGCCGTCCACGGAGCTGCCGAAGGAGACGGCCTTGATGAAGTTCTCGAAGAACTTCCCGTCGCCGCCGACGATCTGGAACTTCGCGTTGCCGAAGGCCTGACCCAGCACCTGGGCCTGCGCCTGGGCGATGTCCTTGCGCACGTTGATGGCCGCCAGTTCCACGTCGCGCTCCTTGTTGAGGCGCAGGCGGTACTCCTCGTGCTCGCGACCCACGCCGTCCAGGGCCTTCATCGCGGTGGCCTTCTCCGACAGGCCCCGCGCCTCGGCCATCAGCTTCTCCTGGATGGCGGCGGCCTCGGCGAGCAGCTTCTCGCGCATGGCGAACGCCTCCGCCTCGCCGCGCTTGTGGATGGCGCCGGCTTCCGCCTCCTGCACGCGGGCCTGGGCCATGCCCTTCTCCTCCATACCGGAGGCCTCGGCGAGCAGCTTCTCGCGCGTGGCGGAGGCCTGCGCCTGGCCCTGCTTCTGGATGACGGAGGCCTCGGCCTCCTTCACGCGCACCTGCGCCATGCCCAGCTTCTCGGTCGCGACCGCGTCGGCTTCACGCACGCGCACGTTGGCGAGCCCCGCCGCGGCGGACTCGGCCTGGATGCCCTCGGCCAGGCGCATCTTCGCCTTGGCCGACTTGTCCGCGGCCTCCAGGTCCGCCTCCGCGAGGGTCAGCTTCTCCTTGGCGAGGAAGACGGCGATCTTCGCGCTCGCGTCCGCGGCCTGGATGTCCTTGACGGACGCCTCTTCCGCGTGCGCCTGGGCGGCGATGATGATGGCGTCCTTGTTGCGCTTGGCCTCCGACGTCACGCGCAGGTCCTTGATGTTCTCCTCTTCCTGGGCGACGGTCTTCTCCACCGCGATGCGGGCGCGCACCACGTCGGCGATGGCCTTCTTCTCGCCTTCGAGCGCCTTCTCCTTGGAGATGCGCTGCAGTTCCGTCTCGCGCTCGCGGTTGATGGCTTCCAGGGCGCGGTCCTTCTCCACGCGCTCGGTCTCCACGCCCACCACGCGCTCGCGGTTCTTCTGCGCCACCTGCACCTGGCGCGTCTTGTTCTCCTCGTTGATGGCGATCTCTTCTTCGGCCTTGATGCGCGCGAGCTGCGCCTTGGCGAACTCCTCGCTCTTCACGCGGTCGGCCTCGGCCGTCTCACGCGCCTGGATGCTGTCGATCTCCCGGCGCTGCTTGGCGGCGGCCTCTTCGCGCTGACGCTGCAGGGCGAAGATGGCCTCGTCGGCTTCCACGTCGCGCTTCGTCACGGCCATGCGCTCGGACTGGCGCAGCTCGTTGGTGAAGACATTCTGCTCGGTGGTCAGCTGGGTGATCTTCCGGATGCCCTGGGCGTCCAGGATGTTGTCCTTGTCGAGCATCTCCACCGGGGTCTGCTCGAGGAAGTCGATGGCGCAGTCCTCCAGCATGTAGCCGTTGAGGTCGCGGCCGATGGTGCCGACCACCTTGTCCTTGATCTCATCGCGCTTGGTGTAGAGCTGCTCGAAGTCGAAGCTCTTGCCCACCGTCTTGAGGGCCTCGGAGAACTTGGCCTCGAAGAGGTTCTCCAACGTCTCCTGGTCGCTGGCGCGCACGCAGCCGATGGACTGGGCGACCTTGAGCACGTCCTCGCGGGTCTTGTTCACGCGCACGAAGAAGGTGACCTTGATGTCCGCCCGGATGTTGTCCTGGCAGATGAGGCCTTCCTTGCCGCGACGGTCGATCTCCACCGTCTTCAGCGAGATGTCCATCACCTCCGCGCGGTGGACGATGGGGAGGACGACGGCGCCGGTGAACGTCACCGTGGGCTCCGTCTTCATCGTGTTGACGATGAGCACCTTGCCCTGATCCACCTGGCGGTAGAACTTCGCCACGCTGACGAAGATGCCGAAGAGGATGATGACGCCGCCGCCGATGATTGCTGCCAGGCTGATGGGATCCATGGCCTTCCTGTGAAGTCGTTGGGCGGGCCTTGTTCCAAGCACTCGGGGTCCCCCGCGAAAGCCACCCGGTGCCGATTGTCGCGCCCGTCCGGAAGGCCCGGAGGACGCCAATGTTCATCGCTGCGAGCGGGCCCTCGCGACGGCCGCTGCCTTGAGCGGATCGCGAAGCTGCTCCATTTCCTGCGGCAGGAGCCAGTCCACCGGCTCCACCTCGTAGACACCGCGCTCGGCGTCGTAGCCGAGGATCAACGCCGGCTCGCCCCGCTTGAGCTGGTTGGGCTTGTCACAGACGACGTTGAGGATGAGGCCCGCGGCCCCGTCATTGAAGGTCGCGTGGCCGTCGCGCGCGTTCACGCTGCCACTGGAGATGCTGCACACGCGGCCCATCAGGGCCTCGCGGCCCGGGGCCTTCTTGGCGATGAAGATGGGCCGCAGGGGCCGCACCGCGAGTCCGGCCACCCCCGTACCCACCGCGAAGCAGCCCAGGCCCAGGCCCGTGCTGATGAGCCAGGAGGGCAGCATGGAGAGCGCGCCGTGCGCCATCTGGCCGGTCAGCAGGGACAGCGACCAGGACAGGAACACCACCAGGCTCACCGACACGGTGATGGGGATGCCCCCGAAGCCCAGCGCCGCGAGCAGGCCGGTGGCGGCCTCCGCGTCATGCGCGTGCGAGTGTCCGCCGTGGCCATGCCCCGAGACGGCCTTCGCGCCGCCCTCCAGGAGCCCCGACGTGGCCTTGGCCCCGCCCTCGAACGCGCCACTCACCGCCTTGGCGCCGCCTTCCAGGTCGATGTGGGCGTCACCGTCCAGCATGTCGATGCCCGCCGCGCCGATGATCACGCAGAGCCAATAGGCCAGCACCACCCCGAGGAAGGCGGTGAAGATCGCGGTCGGAAACGCCACCAGGGCGTCGAGGAAGGTCGTCATGCCTCGGGAATACGTTGGGAGTTTGGAGTCGCAAGTGAGTGTAAGCGACTGCACCCGTATCCGAAAATGCCACCCGGGGCTTTTCCACCTGTCTGGAGGGCATGCAGCCAGGAGCCGCGCGGGATTGCCGGTCGGCGGCGGGCTGCGCACTACAGGGTGAGCCCGGGCGTCCAGGTGTCCTGGAGCCCCCGGCCCCTGGGATGGTCTTGATGCCCTCCAACCTCGCTGTCTTGGAAACAGAGCGGACTTCCAGTGGCCCGCGGGCCTCCCGCGGCCTGACGCAGTTGGAGCGGCTGCGCCGGGATGGGCTGCGCCGGTTGGGGACGATGAAGCGGGGCTTCCGCTACGTGGATGCGAACGGCCGCGCGGTGTCCCAGGCGGAGCGCGAGCGCATCGAGGCGTTGAAGCTGCCCCCGGCGTGGACGGAGGTGGCCATCGCGACGAAGGCGTCCGCGCGGCTCCAGGCGGTGGGACGGGATGGTGCGGGCCGCTGGCAGTACCGCTACAGCGAGGCGCATACGCAGCGGCAGCAGTCGGTGAAGTTCCAGCGCATCGTGGGCTTCGCGCGGGCGCTGCCGAAGATGCGGCGGCAGGTGAACAAGGATCTGCGCAAGCGGGGGCTGGTCCGAGAGCGGGTGCTCGCGGGAATGCTGCGCATCCTGGGCACGTGCTTCATCCGCCCGGGCAGCCAGCGCTACGCGGAGGAGCACGGCAGCTTCGGGCTGGCCACGTTGAGGGCGCGCCACGTGAAGGTGACGGGCGACACGGTGGTGTTCGACTACCCGGGCAAGTCGGGCGTGCGCCAGCACCGGGAGCTCAAGGACCGCCGCGTGGCCACGCTCGTACGGCAGTTGCTGAAGGTGCGCGGGCGCGACGTCTTCAAGTTCGTGGTGGACGACGGCGCGGTGGTGGACGTGCGGCGCCGTCACCTCAACGAGTACATCCAGCAGGTGATGGGGCCCGGCTACAGCGCGAAGGACTTCCGCACCTGGGCCGGAACGCTCATCTGCGCGTGCGCGCTGGCCAGGACCCGCGAGCACGAGAAGCGCGAAGGCGACGCCGGGCCCGTGAAGAAGACCATCCTGAAGAAGACCATGGTGGCCGCGGTGCGCGAGGCCTCCGAACACCTGGGCAACACACCCGCCGTCGCCAGGGCGTCGTACATCTACCCGTCGGTGCTCGCCCTCTTCGAGCGGGGCCAGGTGGTGGACCGCTACTTCAAGTCCGTGGACGAGCTGGCGGCGCACGCGGGCGAGGGCATGCACTGTTCGGAGAAGGCCCTGCTCCACATGCTGGGCCGGGCCAAGGGATGCGTGGAGCAGGCGGCGATGTAGCGGGCACCTGACTCCGGACTCCGAGCTTGGGGACAGGGGGCCCGCCCGGAAGGGAGGCGACCGGGGCGGGACCATTCTCGCGGAAGCGGGAAGGCGTTAGCGTCCTGCCCGTGCCCGAGTACGTCACCCACCGCGACGCCCTGCCCCGCGCCGAACTGGAGTCCCTGAGGGACGCCCTGCTCGGTTCGCGCTTCGTCGCGCGCAGTCCGCTGATGGGCACCTTCCGCGCGAGCCGGGGCTTCTCGTTCATTTTCACGCAGGCGGGCCGCGCGACCTTGGAGGAGCGCTTCCCATTCCTGTCCGCGTACCTGCGCTGCATCCTGGATGGCGACAGCGCCCGGGAGCTGGTGCCGCGAACACGATGGCGCTGGTTCGGGGCCCGCGCCGCCGCGCAGCGTCCCAATGCCTTCTACCTGAACCTGTTGCTGCTGGACGCGGGGACGCCGGTGGGGCGCCACATCGACGCGACGTTGCAGGAGCCCAGTGGCCTGCGGCACGCGACGCCCGCGCACGTGAGCGTGCTCTACCTGCGCGTGCCCCCCGAAGCGCGCGGCGGAGCACTGCGGCTGTTCCGCGACAACGAGGCCAAGGGCGATGTGGCGCCCGAGCCGGGCCTGCTGGTCCACTTCCGGGGCGACCTCGCGCACGAGGTGCAACCCTTCACGGGCGGCCCCGAAGGCGCGCTGCGGGCAAGCCTCGTGTGCGAGCAGTACGCGTTCACGAACCGGGTCCTCGCGCGCATCCCCGAGTTCCGCATCCAGTCCAAGGCGGGCTTCTCCGCCTACCTGGAGGCCCAGCGGGAGCGCGACGGCGCCTCACCTTCCGTGGGGACCCTGGAAGAATGAGATGACACCGCAGGCCCGGAGCCCCGTCCTGGGGGCATCCGAGCACACTGGCAGGGCTCCGCTTGCGCGCGCCGTGCACCGTAACGACTGTTCCAGTTCACCCCTTGCGAGGGAGCACGGACATGGCTGGAAAGAAGCTGCAGGAGGGTTACGGCGGCACCAGCGAGCAGCGTCAGCGGCACCTCGAGAACGACAACTTTTCCGAACGCGCGCCCCGAAGTCCTGAGGAATTGGAGGAGGTGCGCAGCGAACCGGAACAAGACGGCCACCGGGTGGTGACGCTCAACCCGCTGGAGTCCGAGCCTCCCGACGAGAACCGATAGTCGCCAGATGCGAGCCTGCTAGGTTGCGCGCCCGCGATGAGCCAAAGCCTCACCCTGCTGGCCGGTCCCGACGCCCTGCGCATCCTCCGTGAACGCGGTCTGCGCGCGGAGGATGTGCACATCCTTCCCGGTGCTTCGGGTGGACCGAAGTGGCTGGCGCTGGAGGGCATCGACCGGGTGCTGTTCGGGGAACTCCTCCGGCAGCCTCGCACCCGGCCCCTGCACCTCATCGGCAGCTCCATCGGGAGCTGGCGTCTGGCGTGTCTGGCGCAGAAGGATCCGGTGGCCGCGCTGAAGCGTTTCGCGGACGCGTACCTGGATCAACGCTATCCGCCCAAGCCGCCGCCGTCGCTCGTCAGCGAGACGAGTGCCCAGGTCCTCGAAGCGCTCCTGGGGCCGGACGGCGCGGAGGAGATCCTCACCCATCCGTGGGCCCGGCTCCATGTCGTGACGACCCGGTGCAAGGGGCTGCTGGCGGTGGAGCAGTCCGGGGCGCAGCTCACGGGCTTCGTGCTGGGGGCGCTGGCGAACGCGGTGAGCCGTCGGACGTTGGGACTCCAGATGCAGCGCGTGCTCTTCCACACGGCCGGGGATACGAGCCCGTTCGCGGGGCTCAAGGACCTGCCGTCGGTGCATTGCGCCCTGACGCGGGACAACCTGCGCCCTGCCCTGCTGGCCTCCGGCTCCATCCCCCTGGTGATCGCGGGCGTCCACGACATCCCGGGTGCGCCTCCGGGCACGTACCGGGATGGAGGCGTCGTCGACTACCACCTGGACGTGGACTACGGCGCGGGCGAGGGGTTGGTGCTCTACCCGCACTTCTATCCGTACGTGGTGCCCGGCTGGTTCGACAAGTCCCTGAAGTGGCGCCGCGCAGGACCGCTCAACTTCCGCCGCGCGCTGATCATCGCGCCCTCGCCCGCGCACCTGGAGCGACTGCCCGGCAAGCGCATCCCCGACCGCGTCGACTTCACCCGCCTGAAGGACGACGAGCGCATCCGGGCGTGGAAGCAGGTGCTGACGGAAGGGGAACGGATGGGCGACGAGCTGCGCGAGCTGATTGCATCGGGTCGCATCGCAGATCACGTCCAGCCGCTGTAGCCAGCGCTCAGGGCGACAGCCACGCGCGGAGCGCGGCGTAGACCTCCGGGTGGTTGAGCAGGTCCAGGTGGTTCGCGCGCAGGATGATCCGCTGATTCGCTTCCGGGAATCGCAGCGTCAGCTCCGGCTGGAGGTGCCGTCCGAGCGCACTGGCCACCGGCACCAAGCCGTCGCCGGGAAGCCGCTCCGATTCTTCCTGCGCGGAGGTCGCGGCGACCGCGTAGCACTCCACGCCGTCGGGCAGGGCGAGCTTGCGACGGACATCACCGCCCCAGCCGAAGCGCTCCCGCCCTTCCCAGTGTTCATCCAGCACGTTGCCGAAGCGCAGGTCCGTGACGCCAGCTCCCCGGATCCGTCCGAGCCGCGCGAACGGAGCGCTGTAGGGGCTGATGCCGAGCAGCACGTCGATCCAGCTCCCACCGCGCTCCAGCGGCGAACCGTGGTGCGGGGTGCCAAGACAGACGAGCTTGCGCAGCCGGTGCCGCCAGCCATGCCCCCGCGCCTCTGCGGCGAGGCACGCGCTCCGGGACACGAGGCCCCCCATGCTGTGGCCGATGAGCGTCAGCTCCTCCAGCGGCACGGGCCACGCGGACACGAGTTCCTCCAGCAGCTCCGAGAACGCACGGCCGTTGCGGGAGATGTGCAGCCCGCTGTTGTAGTGGAGATAGACCGCCGTGTACCCGAGCTCCCGCGCCAGCGCCTCCCCATGGTCGTGCCCGAGCCGGTTCCACTGCAGATCATTCATCGAGGAGCCGTGCACCAGCACGAGCAACCGGCTCCCGGCCCCCGGAAGCGCGGCACGCAAGGCGGCTGGCTCCAGGGACAGGCGCTGACCACGGATCCGGAACGCCATCGGAATGGCGAGCGGATTTCCGCCCTCGTGGAGCGCATCCCCCAGCACGCCGTTCAGCGCGGCGACCACCGCCTCCCGCTGCGGCCCGGGCACGCTGTCTCCCAGCCAGGGCGCAAGCTGCGTGATGACGGCGTCGATCCCCGCGCCGACCTGCTGCGTGACGCCCTGAAGCGTCGCGTAGACGAGCCCCGTCAGGGCGCGCACGGGCCGCTCCAGGGGCTTGCCGAGAATCGCGGGGCCGCTGGCGATGGTGCAGTGCATCTCCTGCACGATTCCGATCACGCCCTGGGCAGCCTGCACCGCGAGCCGGCTGGCACCGCGCAAGGCCTCCGCGTTCTTCCGCGCACCACGAAGGGACTGGCTCGTCATGGATTCACTCCCCACGTAACACCGTCCGCCGATGACCTACCCAACCGTAACCTACCGGCGAGTAGGTCGCACGTCAACGCAAGCCCCGGCGTGCAACCGTCGACGAGCGGACGCACGGCCGAGCCCCCACAAAGGCGAGCGGATTCAGGGCGTGAAGGAGAGAGCAGCCAGGAACCCGGAGGCTCACCGGCAGGCCCGTGCGTGGGCGGAAACCCAGACGCTGAAAACAGAAAGGGCCCCAGTCTTTCGACTGGGGCCCTTTCCAGAGTTGCGGGGGCAGGATTTGAACCTGCGACCTTCGGGTTATGAGCCCGACGAGCTACCAGGCTGCTCCACCCCGCGTCACCGTGCTGCGCTTTTGCTTCTACATTTGAACACCAGGGGTCTGGTCTTTCATTTCAACCAGACCCCTGGCTTTTCAAGTTGCGGGGGCAGGATTTGAACCTGCGACCTTCGGGTTATGAGCCCGACGAGCTACCAGGCTGCTCCACCCCGCGGCGAGAACGAGAGGGTAAGTACATCTGCCTCTCGCGACCGTCAACTCTATTCTCGGCGCCCTTCCGCATTGTCGCGAGCGAGCGCCGAGAACGAGTGACGCACTACTTGCCCAGCTTGCTCAGCAGATCCGCGAAGGTGCCGAAGCCCTTCTTGCCCGAGCCCACCGGCTTCTGCGTCTTCTGCCACGCCTCGACCTCGGCGCGCTCCTCGGCGCGGATGGCGCCAGGGATGGACAGGCGGATCTTCCCGGCGGGATCCATGTCGATGATCGCCACCTTCAGCTCCTGCCCGATGGAGAAGTGCTTGCGCATGTCCGTGCCGCGGTCGGTGCCCGTCTCGCTGGCCGGGATGAGGCCCTTGCCGCCCGGGAACGCGAGGAACACGCCGTAGGGCTCCAGCCGATCCACCTTGCCGGTGACGACGTCGCCCACCTTGGGACGCGGCGCCGCGGGCTGCGCGGGCTTCGCCTCCGTGGCCGCCTTCGCCGGACGCTCCTCGGCAGGACGCTGCGCCTCCTCCTCGGAGATGCGGCGCAGGCCGATGCGCTTGTCGTTGGGGTCGATCTTCTCGATGGACACCCAGATGACTTCGCCTTCCTTCACCGCGTCACGCGGGTGCGCGATGCGACGGTCGCTCAGCGCGGAGATGTGCACCAGGCCATCCACGCCCGGGCGCAGCTCCACGAACGCGCCGAACGGCTGCAGCCGGACGACCTTGCCCTGCAGGCGGTCGCCTTCGTGCAGCTCCTCCAGCGCCTTCTTGAACGGATCCTCCTGGCTGGAGCGCAGCGAGAGCGTGATGCGCTCCTTCTGCTTCGCCTTGTCGGAGGAGTTCGGCTGGCCCTCCTCCATGCGGATGATCTCCACCTCCACGTCGTCGCCCTGCTTCACGACCTCGCTGGGGTGACCCACGCGCGTGTAGGACAGCTCGGAGACGGGGATCATGCCCTCCACGCCGCCCAGGTCCACGAACACGCCGAAGTCGCGCACGCCAGAGACCTTGCCCTTGACCGTCTTGCCCACGGCCAGGTTCTTGCGCGTCTCCGTCGCCAGCTTGCGCTGCTCGTCCTCCAGCAGCGACCGGCGCGACAGCACCACGTTGCGGTCCCGGACCTCGGTGACGCGGAACTGGAGCTTCTCGCCGATGAACTGATCCGGCTTCTCCACGAAGCGGATGTCCAGCTGGCTGATGGGGCAGAACGCGCGCATGTCGCCGATGGCGACTTCCACGCCGCCCTTGTTCACGCTGAGCACCATGCCCTCGACGGGCATGCCGGAGGCGCGGGCCTCGGCCAGCATCGCCATGGACGCGTTGCCCTTGGCGAGCGCGCGGCTGAGCAGGATGCCGCGGGCACCCATCTCCACCACGTGCGCATCCAGGCGGTCACCCACGCCGAAGCGCAGGATGCCCTCGTCGTCCTTGAGCTCGCGCAGCTCGATCATCGCCTCGGACTTGCCGGAGCCGTCCAGCGACACGAACGCGGTGTCCGCGCCCAGCTGGAAGATGGTGCCGGAGACCTTCTCGCCCAGGCGCACGCCGCGCCGGCCAGGAGCGCCACCGTCCTTGACCTGCGCCTCGAACATGTCGGCGAAGGACTCGGACTCCTGGACCTCCTCGTAGAGGGGGCTGGAGGGCGCCGGCGTCACCGGACGCGGCGTCGGGGTGGGCGTCGGCGTGGCCGCGGAGGCCTGCGCCTCAGCGCCCGTCTGCTCCGCCGTCGCGGTCGCGTCGGTGGGCTTGTCACCCTCCAGCGCGCGCGTCTCGATGGAGCCGGAGGCCCGCTTCACGACCACCATGGGGCCGGACGGACGACGCTCACCGCCGCCACCACCGCCGGGGCGTCCACCGCGAGGTGCACCCGCATCGCCGCCCTGGGGACGAGGCTGCGGCGACTGTGCATCGCGCGCCCCACGCTCCCGTCCCGGACCGCGCTGCTCGTCGCGGCCTCCGCCGCCACGGCCACCGCCGCGCTCGTTGCCCTGGCCCCCCGAAGGGATGCCCAGCATCACGTCGCCAAACGTGGCCTTCGGCTTCTTGGGACCGAAACCGCCAGGACCGCCCGAATTACCGCCGCTCTTCTCGTCGCTCACTGCCGAGACCTTCCGTTGACGATTTCGACCCCGGACTCCCGTGAAGTCAGGGCCTCTTGAAAAAGGCGGCGCACATTACACGTGCGCCATGTCGGGAGGAAGCCGCATACCGACCTCCCCCTCACAATGGGCCTCCTATCGCAACCGAAAGGGGCCTGTCCTGCATTCCGTTTGCTTTCCCAAGCATCGCCTGGAAGGCAGCCGTCCCACCGTGCGCCGCGCCGCGTCTAGCGGACGAGCTTCAGCTTCCGGCCCACCTTGCGGAAGACAGCGCCCGCCTCGGGAATGCCCAGCGCGGCGGCCACAGCGAAGTAGACGAGTCCGAAGGGAACCGCCACCGCCAACAGCCCCACGACGGGGTGCAGGTGCGGCGGCACCAGCACCGTGCCCCCCCACTGCGCGTCCACCCCGGGCATGGGGCCCAGGAGGGAGGTGAGGCCCTGCTTGACCCCCAGCGCCACGAGCCCACCCACCGCCGCCGCGCCCCACAACCGGCCCAGAAGTCCCGCCGGCAGGCCCACGGGCCCCACGCGCTGCTTCAGCTTGCGGCGCAGGAGCGTCGTCTCCACCCAGGCCACGATGCCGCTGGAGAGGGTGAGGAAGGCCGCACCCAATTCCCGGGGCAGCCCCAGCCGTTCCGGCAGCCACAGCGCCAGGAAGTACGCCTTCACGGTGCCCAGGCTCACGCGCACCACCGCGTATCGCAGGGGCGTCTTCGGATCCTTCAGCGCGTAGAAGGCGGAGGCGTAGAGGCGGCCCACGGTGGAGGCCACCAGGCCCACCGCCGCGCCCATCAGCAGATACCAGAGGTAGCGCGAGTCCGCCGCGCCAAAGCGGCCCGTCTGGAGGAGCGCGCCGCTCACGAGGTCCCCCAGGAAGAGCAGCGCCGCCGCGGACGGCACCACCCAGAAGGCGATCCGCCGCGAACCCGCGTCGATGCGACTTCGCAGCTTCGCGTGCGCGTCCGCCTCCCCTTCCCCGGTGGCGCGCGCCATCTCCGGAAGTTCAGCGGCCGACACCGCCATGCCGAAGAGGCTCACCGGGATGAGGTAGATGGTCTGCGCGTAGAGGAGCGAGGACAGCGCGCGGTTGGAGATGAGGGAGGCGAACGCGGTGTCCACCCACGCGCTGAACTGCACCACGCCGCGCCCCAGCACCACCGGGCCGAAGTTCTTCAGCACCTGGCGCACGGAGGCGCTCGCCAGCGACAGCGCCGGACGGAAGCGCCCCAACAGGCGCAGCACCGTGGGCACCTGCACCGCGAACTGGAGGAAGCTGCCCGCCACCACGCCGTAGGCCAGCCACTCCGTCAGCGCCTCTTCCGCGGCGCGGCCTCCTTGCGCGTACCGCCCCCCCACCGCCAGCAGCGTGGCGATGATGACGACGTTCCACACCACCGGCGCCAGGTACGACAGGAGGAAGCGCCGGTGGCTGTTGAGGATGCCCAGGCACCACGCGCTCAGCACCAGGAAGCCCGTGCCGGGGAACAGGATGCGCACCAGCCGCACCGCCAGGTCGCGCTCGCCGCCCTCGAAGCCCGGCGCGATGAGGTCCACGAACAGCGGCGTGGCCAGCATGCCCAGCGCCACCATCACGCTGGTCGCCAGGGCCAGCAGGCCGAACACCGCGCCCGCGACCCGGTCCGACTCCTCCGCGTCCTTCTTGCCCAGCAGCTGGGCGTACACCGGGATGAAGGAGCCCGACAGGACGCCTTCGCCGAAGAGGTTCTGCAGGAAGTTGGGGATGCGCAGCGCGGCCTTGAAGACGGCGGCGGCCTCCGCGTTGCCCAGGTAGTGCGCGAAGACGCGCTCGCGCACGAGCCCCATCAGCCGCGATGCGAGGATGCCGATGCCCACCAGCATCGCGCCCCGCCCTCCGGCGCGCTCGGGGGCGGCTGGCGGGGTGACGGCCGGGGAGGCAGGCTTCGGGGGCGACGCGGGAGCAGGGACGGTCACGAAGGCGCGGACTCTACGTCCAGCGTCTTGGGCCATGCAGCAGGAAACCCTTCGACCGCTGTTTCACTTGACGGTGCCCCCACGGGTTGCGAGGGTCCGCCCCAATGGCCGGAAAGTCCGACACCGAGCGGTCCGACGTCGCGCGCATCCGCGCCGTGCTGGCACGTGAACTCGAGACCATCAACGAGTACGAGGCCTTCGCGGAGGACTCCTCCAGTCCGGAGGTCCGCGCCTTCTTCCTGCACCTGGCGGCGGAGGAGAAGGAGCACGTCTCCGAGGCCACCCACATGCTCCGGCTGCTCGACAAGGGCCAGGACGCGCACTTCACCAAGCCGTTCGTCGCCGGCCACTTCCAGCAGGCCGTGGGCAGCGTCCCGGCCGAAGCCCCCGCCCCCGCCGAACCTGTGCCGG
>NZ_RAWD01000018.1:0-60576 GCF_003612065.1 Corallococcus sp. CA047B | reverse complement strand
GTGCTGGGCTACCCCAACGCGGCCCTGCGCGACCTGATGGCGGAGCGCTCCATCGTGCGCCGCCTCAAGGAACAGGGCCGCACCGCCACCTTCGCCAACGCCTACCCCGCGCCCTACCTGGACGCGCTCGGCATCCCCCGGCGCCCCTCCACCTCCCCGCCGGAGTTCATCCTGCCCCCGCGCACCGCGCGCAAGGTGCGCGCCTCGGCCGCCAAGCTCGCCTTCGCCGCGGGCGGTGAACTCCTGCGCACCCTGGACGACGCCCGAGCGGACGACGGGCTCACCCACGACATCACCGGCGAGCAGGCCCGCTCCCACGGGCTGTCCCTCCCCCTGCGCACGCCCGAGGAGGCCGCCGCCCTCTTCTGGCGCATCGCCACAGGCGCGGACTTCACCTTCTTCGAGCACTACCTGGCCGACGAGGCCGGCCACGCCCAGGACTTCACCGCCGCGCGCGCCGCGCTGGACACGTTCGATGCGTTCACCCGCGCCGTCGCCGCCACCCGCCCCGCCGACGCGCGCGTGCTGGTGTGCAGTGACCACGGCAACGTGGAGGACCTGTCGGTTCGAGGACACACCGTGCACCCGGTGCCCATGCTCTACTTCGGGCCCTCCGCCCCGGAGGTAGCGTCCTTCACCACCGTCGCGGACGTGGGACGCGCCGTGATGCGCTGGCTTGGGGCCAACTGAGGGGCTCGGGATGCGGGTGGGCAGTACCGGTGGACGATGGTGCATCATCCTCGTGGCGCTCGCCCTGCTCCCGGCGTGCGCGTCCATGACCCGGAAGCCGCCCGTGGATTCCGAAGCCTCGTTGGACCTGCCCGGCGGTCGGTTCCTCTTCGCCCATGGCCCCAAGGAAGCCCAGGCCGCGGACATGGTGCGCCGGGCGGTGGAACACGCCGCGCCCCGGCTCGCCCGCTGGGGCACCTTCCGCGAGCCCGTCACCCTGGTCATCCACCCCAACCACGCCGCCCTGGAGCGCGCCGCCAACCGCCCCGACCACGACTTCCTGCGCGCCTGGGCCCGCTATGAGCAGGTGGAGGTCCAGAGCCCCCGCACGTGGACGCGCTCCGGGGCCTCCCAGAAGCAGGTGGACGAGCTGCTGCTGCACGAGCTCACCCACAGCCTGATGTACCAGGCGTCCGCCAGCCGCATGACCTGGACGAAGAAGGGCATCCCCCTGTGGTTCAGCGAAGGCATGGCCTCCTACACCGCTGGACAGGGCTACCGCGTCCCCAGCCTGGAGGACCTGTCCCGCTTCCTCCACGACTCCCCCCAGGCCGACCCGCTCGCCCGCGCCGAGGCGCTCTACGAGTCCGAGAACGCCACCGTCTACGGCGCCGCCCACCACGCCTTCACCTTCCTCATCACCCGCTACGGCGAGGAGCGCGTCCGGGGCACCCTCCAGGCCATGAGCCAGGGCCAGGACTTCCCCCCGGCCTTCCAGCAGGCCATCGGCATCCCCGTGGACAGCTTCCTGCGCGACTTCCGCCGTTACGTGTACCTGCGGGGCTTCAAGGGGGGTCGCATCAACCCACCCGAGCCCGGAGCGGGTCGGTTTCGCGGCGAAAACCGGGGGCTTCCCTGGATTCCATTGATCTCCAAACCCTTGCCCCCACCTTCGGGCCCGCCAGACACAACTCTGGAGGGCACAAGCCCGAAAAGATGAAGACGCCCGCTATGCGTGGGCCGTCGGAGGATTCCCCCCGTGAGTGACTCCAAGATCAACCGCCCGACCGGCGCCCCGGCCCCCGCCAAGGCGTCCCCCACGGTCGACGCCGAAAAGGTGCTCGCCCAGCAGAAGGCCGCCGCCGCGAAGGCCGCCGCCGCCCGCCGGAACACCTCCGCCTTTGAATCCACCCCGGCCTCGGGCGCGAAGGCCCCCGTCGCCGGCTCCGGAACCCTGGCCCGCACGGGCAACACGGAGGCCCTGCTGGGCGCTTCACCCACCGCCCCGGTGCGTCCGGGCGCCACGGTGGAGAAGCCCGTCACCCGCACCATCACGTTCACCTACGACGCGGGCCCGCACAACCAGCTCACCAACCCGAAGCTCAAGGGAAGCTGGGACGCGGACGGCCGCTTCAACGCCCAGTGGAGCGGGGGCGGCATCCCCATGAAGCCCCTGGGCAACGGCAAATACGAGGCCACCGTGAAGGTGGCGGACGACGGCCTGGCCCGCAACTGGGAGTGGGGCGTCAGCGTGGACGGCCCGTCCGGCAAGGACCAGTGGGCGGTGATGGGCGAGGGCAACCTCAAGCTGGACCTGTCCAAGCCCACCGCGTCCTATTCGCCCACGACGTACCACCAGATGGGCGCGCAGCGCTCCGGCCAGGACGTGTCCTTCAAGTTCTGGGCGCCGGATGCACGCGCCGTCCAGGTGAAGGTCACCGACAAGCAGGGGCAGCAGCAGCGCATCCCGCTGACGCGCGACGAGGGCGGCAACTGGACCGCCCAGGCGAAGGGCGCCTGGAGCAACCTGGAGGGCAAGTCCTACGTCTACGAGGTCGTGGACTCCACGGGCGCCACCAGCGACCGGCCGGACCCGTACGCGCGCCGGATGATGGGCGAGCAGCGCGGCCTGGACCGCCTCTTCCTGGACCCCATGCGTGGCAAGGAGGTGGACCGCTACTTCCCCGGCGCCACGCCCCTGATGCGCTTCGACGTGGACGACGCCGAGGACGCGGACAGCGCGTACCTGGTCCTCAAGGACGGCGACGGCAACCCGCTCAACAAGGCGCAGCTCCAGGAGCGCCTGGGCAAGTTCGACGAGACGCTCGTCGACAAGTTCCGGGGCGGCGCGGCGAAGAGCGACTTCTGGTCGCGCAACGTCACGGACGACGGCCGCATCAAGATGACGAACCAGGGCGGCGCGTGGACGACGCTCATCAATGATCCGTCGAAGCTGGAGGGCCTGCGCTACGAGTTCCAGGTGTTCGACAAGGACGCGCAGGGAAAGCTGCACCTGCGCGACGACGTGAACAACGACGGGAAGCTGTCCCAGACGGAGCGCATCTCCTCGTCTGAGAACGACCCCTGGAGCGACCTCATCACGGTGGGCAGCGGCGTGGACTTCCGCGGCTCCGTCTTCACGGACCCCACGGCGTTCGTGTTCAAGAACGACAACGTGCCGCGTGAGAAGGACCCGTCCAAGTGGACGGTGTACCAACTGCACGCGGGCAGCTTCCTGGGCCAGGCGGGCAACTCCAACCGCTCCACCATGGAGGACCTGCTCAAGAAGCTGGATTACTTCAAGGAGCTGGGCGTCACCACGCTGGAGCTCTTGCCCACGAACGAAGTGGAGGGCAGCCGCAACTGGGGCTACCTGGGCGTCAACAGCCTCGCGGCGGAGAGCTCCCTGGGCTTCGAGGACGAGACGGGCCAGTGGGTGGAAGGCGACGAGGCCCTCAAGCGCTTCATCGACGCGGCCCACGGCAAGGGCCTCAACGTGGTGTCGGACGTCGTCTACAACCACGTCTTCGGCGACCACAACGGCCTGTGGAACGTGGGCGGCCCCAGCAACCCGTACTTCAACTGGTCCAAGGAGCCGGGCAAGTTCGAACAGCGCGACACGCCCTGGGGCGCTGTCCCCGCGTACAACACGCCTCAGGTGAAGCAGCTCTTCATCGACCACGCCGTGCAGCAGGTGCAGGAGCTGAAGTTCGACGGCCTGCGCTTCGACTTCACGGAGCCCATCAAGGGCGTGGGCGGCAAGGACGGCTGGGACATGCTCCGGGAGATCAACCGCCAGGTGCACTTCGTGAACCCCAACGTGTGGACCGTGGCGGAGCAGTTCGACTACGAGCCGGACATCTCCCGCCCGGCGAAGGCGGACGGCACCGGCGGCGGCTTCGACGCGCAGTGGTACACGGAGTTCCAGCACCGGCTGGTCAACGACAACAGCAAGCCGGGCCTGGTGCAGGCGGCCGCGCGCGGGCTGAAGACGGACATGGACGCGTTCGTCAACCTCATGACGGCGCCGCGTGGGCTGGACAGCTGGCAGAAGGCGCTGTCCATCATCTCCAACCACGACGAAGTGGGTAACGCCCAGCGCACGATGAACACCGCGGAGGGCGAGAAGGCCACCGACTTCCCGGACCAGTGGACGCGCGGCGCGGCCCGCTTCGCCGGCGGCATGGGCATGGCCGGCCCCGGCATCCCGATGTTCTTCCAGGGCGACGAGTTCGGCGCGCAGAACGACTTCCGCTGGGGCAACCCCTCCACCTGGGACAACGACTGGAGCTGGCAGGACGTGGGCAAGGGCGTGGACTTCGGCAAGGTCACGTTCAACGACGCGACCAAGGCCACCTACGAGCGCCTCTTCACGCTCTCCCCCGACGCGCAGACGAAGGACGCCGCGTACAAGGCCTTCTCCGCGGACGACAAGAAGCTCTTCCAGGAGATCGCAAGCCTGCCCGCCGCCGAGCGCAAGGACGCGATGCTGGACGTCACCCGCCGGCAGAGCTTCAGCTTCTACAAGGACGCCATCGGCCTGCGAAACAGCAGCCCGGCCTTCAGCGCGGCGGCGGAGGTGAAGCGCGTCTACACCCACAACGACGACAGCGTGATGGCCTTCACGCGCAAGTCGGGCAACGAGGAGTTCCTCGTCGTGGGCAGCCTCAACAAGAAGAACCTGGACGGCTACGCCCTGCCGCTGCCTCCCGGGCAGTGGAAGGAAGTGCTGAACAGCGACGCCGCCGCATACGGCGGCGGCAACTTCGGCAACTTCGGCGCCACGCTGGACGGCGGGAACACCAAGGTGAACATCCCCGCCGCCGGCTACGTGGTGATGAAGCGCGTCGGTTAGTTCTTCGTCCCCTTCGCTTCCGGCCCGGCCGCCTGTTTCGGGGCCGCCGGGCTGGGAAGCAGGGGCGGCCGGTCCTTGCCCTCCATCGCCCGCTGCAGCTCCAGCTCCTGGAGCAGCACCGCGGGCGCGACGGTGGACACCGGCACGTTGCCGCTCTCCGCGCCGCAGAAGCCGTTGAACACGCCCAGCCGCTGGCCCGTGGCGAGGATGCGGTTCACCGACGACAGCGGCGTGCCGACGATCTCCACGCCGCGCACCAGCGTCTCCTCGCCCGTCTTCACGTCCACGCGGTACACCATGCGCGGCACGCCCTTGAAGGCCTGGTAGCCGAAGCTGGACGTGTTGGTGTTGCCGCCGGTGATGTCGCGGATGATGAGCCCGTACGGCTTGCCCTGCCGCTTCGCCTCCGCGACGAGCAGCTTCTTCAGCTCCACGTCACTCACCTGCTTCGCGCTGTCCACCATCAGGTTGCCCATGCGCGCCACCGGCTGGAGCGTGCCCTGGCCGCGCCCGTGGCCGTTGGACTTCGCGAAGCCCTCCACCGGGTGGCGGCTCATCAGGTAGCCCTTGAGCACGCCCTTCTCCACCAGCGACACCGGCTGCCCCTTCACGCCCTCCTCGTCGTAGAGGTAATAGCCGTTGAGCGGCTCGCCGTTCACCTCGCGCCGGGAAGGGTCATCCCGCAGCGACAGGAAGGACGGGAGGATCTGCTTGCCCTCCTGGCCCTTGAACGTCTTGCCATCGCTGTCGCCGTCCTGGCGGTCCGCTTCCAGCCGGTGGCCCAGCGTCTCGTGGAAGAGCACGCCCGCGGCCTCCGGGGCCAGGATGGCGGGCCCCGCGTACGGGACGATGGCCGGCGCCTGCCGCAGCGCGAGCAATTCGTCGATGACCTTCTGCGCCGCCGCGTGGACCTTCACCGCGTCCGGCATCCCGGCTTCCGTGGGCAGGTAGAAGCTGCGCGAGTCATCCAGCAGCTGTCCGTCCGGAGCGCGCGTCACCGCGGAGACGTGCAGCGCGTACAGCGTCTCCTCGGTGATGAGCTTCGTGCCCTCGGAGGAGACGAACAGCCGCGTCGCCTTGTCCGCGGTGATGCGCACCTCCGAGTCGAACAGCTCCGGGTGCGCGTTGAAGCGCGCGGAGACCTCGCGGGCCAGCTTGCGCCACTTCTCCCGGTCGAAGGGGAAGGCCACCGGCGGCTGCACGTAGGCGGAGGGCGTCTCGCGGGAGAAGGACGCCGCGCGCTTGGGGTCCTCCACCGCGTAGACATCCTCGCCCTTCTTCTTCAGGAACTGGAAGAGCGCGGCCTTGTACTTCTCATCCGTGACGAGCCACAGCGCGGTGCGCAGCGCGAGCGGGGACTCGTCCAGCGGCCCCTCCTTGCGCGCGGTGAAGCTTGCGCCCTTGCTGGTGCTGAAGCCGAAGTCGAGCGAGTCCGCGACGGAGCTGTCGAAGTCGTAGCTGCCCACGCGCACGTCCACGCCCAGCTTGCGCTCGCGGTAGTCGTCGTCCTGGAACAGCGCCCCATAGCGCGCGACGAGCAGCCGCGACTCATAGTCCTTCACCAGGTAGCTGATGAAGTACGGCGCTTCATGGCCGTTCACCTTGAGCTGTTGCTGGTTGCGCGTCAGCTCCGCGGACATCGCCTCCAGCAACTGGGAGCGAGGGTCTGGCGCGGGCGCCGCGCCCATCAACAGCGACGCGGCCAGGAACAGCGGGAACAAGGGACGGAAGGCGTTGGGCACGGCGCGCACTGTAGCCAGAAACGGGCAAGGGTCCTCCCCCCACGCGCAGCCCCTCCCGGCGGCGCGTGAAGCGAGGACCCTCTCGCCTGGAAGCCTTGCGGTCTCCAGGGCATGTCGTCTGTCCTGTACCTTGAAGCCTTACGCCTTGATGATCTTCTCGCGTCCCTCCGTGACGGCCTTCGTCGCGTTGCGCGTGTCGATGACGATGTTCGAGCGCTGGACCAGCTCGTTGTAATCGATGTGCGAGTGGTCGGTCAGGATGATGACCGCGTCGTACTGGTTCAGGGTCTCCGGATCCAGGGGGACGGACGTCATCTCCATGTTGAAGCCGTGGCCCTTGTGCAGCTCCTTCACGAACGGGTCGTGGTAGCTGATGTCCGCGCCCTTCTCCTTCAGGAGCGTCATCACGCGCAGCGACGGGGACTCACGGAAGTCGTCGATGTCCTTCTTGTACGCCGCGCCCAGGCACAGGACCTTCGCGCCGTTGAGGACCTTCTTGCCCGCGTTGAGCGCCTCCATCGTGCGCTGGACCACGTAGTACGGCATCTGCCAGTTCACTTCGCCGGCCAGCTCGATGAACTTGGTGTGGAACTCGAACTCGCGCGCCTTCCACGTCAGGTAGAACGGGTCGATGGGGATGCAGTGCCCGCCCAGGCCGGGGCCCGGGTAGAACGGCTGGAAGCCGAAGGGCTTGGTGCTGGCGGCCTGGATGACCTCCCAGACGTCCACGTTCATGCGGTCGCAGAGCATCTTCATCTCGTTGACCATCGCGATGTTCACGCAGCGGTAGATGTTCTCCAGCAGCTTGGAGAGCTCCGCCACGCGCGTGGAGGACACCGGCACGACTTCCTTCAGCGCGCTGCCGTAGAGGGCCACCGCGACTTCAAGGCACGCGGGCGAGTAGCCGCCGACGACCTTCGGAATCGTCTTGGTGTTGAAGCCCTTGTTGCCCGGGTCCTCGCGCTCGGGGCTGAAGGCCAGGAAGAAGTCCACGCCCGCCTTGAGGCCGCCCTTCTCCAGCAGGGGCTTGAGGATCTCCTCGGTGGTGCCCGGGTAGGTGGTGGACTCCAGGATGAAGAGCTGCCCTGGACGCACGTACGGGGCCAGCGCCTCGCCCGTGGCGATGATGAAGCTCATGTCCGGCTCACGCGACGCGGTCAGCGGCGTGGGCACGCAGATGATGACGCAGTCCAGCTCGCGCGACTTGGCGAACTGATTGCTCGCCGTGAGCTTGCCCGCCTGGGTGAGCTTCGCCAGCGGCTCGCTGGGGATGTGCTTGATGTAGCTCTCACCCTTGGCAATCTTGTCAATCTTGCGCTGATCCACGTCCAGGCCGGTGACCTTGAAGCCGGCGTCCGCGAACGCCATGCCCAGGGGAAGACCGACGTAACCAAGCCCCACCACGCCCACCTTCGCTTCCCGATTGCTGATCCGCTCCAGCAAGGGGTTGCCAACCATTACGCGCATTGTCGTTACTCCCAGCAATTGACAGGCGGCCTCTCCGGCTCACCTGTCCCACCCCACAGCGTTCACCTGAAGACGAACACCCACCCCAGCCTCGCCGGAGGCGTCTGCTGCCTCCGGAACTCCACCGACACCGACGGCACCACCCGCCCATAGCCAGGCGAGTACTGCGACGGCACGAGCGAGGTTTCCAACCCCTGCTCTAGAAGCACCCAACCCACGGGCGCCTTTGCCGGTCCAATCTCGACAGCCCGTGCCTCGAAGGACCCAGGTCCTTCCGGCACGCGCTGGGCCCGCGCCAGCACCGCCGCGTCAGGCTCACACCACCGCGCCTGCCCATCGGGCAGATGCAAACGTCCCACCACATCATGACGGCCCGTACCGATGAGCCGGTCTCCCACGGCCAGCGCACGCACGTGCCGGTCCAGGAGGAAAGTCCTCTCAATGCCAACCGGCGACGCCAGGTGCCGGTAGCCGTCGTGTCGCACCACCAACCGGTCGTGCCGCGCGCCGGGCTGGAAGGCCACGACGCGAGCCCGTGCATCTTCCGGCAGCGCGAACAGCCGTGCCGGGTCCATGGGGGCCTGCTCCTCCCCATCCACCTGAAGCGTGTTGTGCGCCGCGGTGCTCCGCATCGCGTTGCGCAGCGCCGGATCCCGCGTGTACGAACCTGTTCCCGGGTCGACGATGACGGGGCAGCCGTCGACATGAAGCTCAAAGGAAAGCTTGTCGTTGTGGCTGTGTCCCCCGACCCCCCGTTGCCCTTGTTTGCCGGCCGAGACAGTGAGCACGGCCCCGGCGCCGCGCAAGGTGTGAAAACCCCCCACCGGAAAGCTCACGGATACAGGTGCCGGCGCCACGGGCAGCGCGACGAAACGCGCGATGCCCGCGTTGCCCAACAGCCACGCTGCCTCGTCCGGGAACACACCGCCGGAGAGCCCTGCATCATTGAAGAGCGCCGCGCCCAGGCCAGACAGATAGCCCTGTTCGCGTTCATCGCGCTCCTGGAATGGAAACACACGGCCTGAATCGTTGTCACCGACCTGCGGTGCCAGGCCCTGTTCGGAAGACCACGCGCGGGACGCGACATACATCAATCGCAGACGCGCTTCGTACGCGGGCCCCAGGGACACGCCCGCGCCGCGCGCGACGACCCAGGCCAGCGTGAACAGCTCCACCGCCAGCCGGTGGTAGGGAATGGAGCCCTCGAAGGACGTGCCTTCCGGATGCACCTGCGCGTCCATCTGCGCGCGCAGCCCGTTCGCGGCGAGCGCCACCTGCCGGGGCGCGCCCGGCAGCTCCGGGAAGAGCAGGCCCACCACGGCCAGCCCCACGTAGTTGGAGACGAGGTGGTTGTTGGGCACCGCGCCGTGGTCCTCCAGGTGGGCCTCCACCCACGCGGAGTGCTCGGTGAGCGCGCCCAGCACGGGCACCAGGAACTCCGGACGGCGCACCTCCGGCGCGTCCGCGAACATCGCCAGCGCCTGCGCGAGGTTGGCCGCGCGCAGGGCGATCTCCATGGGGCACGTCCAGTGGACGCCCATGCCCACGGGGTTCGCCTGCAGGAAGTCCAGCGTCTGCGCGACGAACGCCGTCGCCAGCCGCGAGCGCCCCACCGGCGAGTTCGTCACCCAGGCGCCCTGCGCCAGCGCCACCAGGCTGTCCAGCCGGCCCATCACCCACGGGTACTTCGGATCCATGCCCTTCACGAGCAGCCGCAGGCTCTCCACGGGCTCCACGGGGTAGCGCTTGCCGCTCAGCGGATCCAACGACCAGTCCACCGGGCGGCCCTCGCCGAAGGACACCGGCGTGCCGAAGACGTTCCAGGCCTGCGCGAGCGCCTGCGCCGCGCGGGCCTGCGTGCGCTGCTTCGCGCCCGGAAGCTTCGCGATGGCAGCGCGGACGGACTCGCGCTGGGACACCTCACACCAAGCCCGCGAGGAGCGGTGATCCAACGCCAGCGACACCAGCGCTTCGGCGGAAGTGGCACCGAAGGACTCCAGGAGCTGGGCCTCGTCGACCTGCTCGCGGCGGCGGTAGAGCGCCTGCCGCGCGACACCCTGGACACGGCGGACCGCGCTCTTCGCCAGTGCCCCTGGCGCCATCCGAGCGATCGCCGCGTAGTAATCGAGAGTTCCCATCCGCCCCTTCCCGAACCGCTTGACGTGGAAGGCTGATAGCAAGCGCCCGGCCAGAACCTTTTCCCAGTGAGAGCAAGGGTTTGGGCCGGGTGTCCTGCCCCGGCGGCGGTAAAAATGTCCTCCCGCCGCCGATCGCGGCGGGTAAAGAATTCCTGATCGGCGGCGAAGCAATGGCCCAGCGCTGGAGCCGTTGCGCCTCCACCGAGCCGTGCCCATTCCTTGGCGCGTGCGGGCTGGGGCTTGGATGGGGCGGCGCATCGAGGACGACCTCGATGCCAGGGTGGAAACGACGCTGACGGCGGTGGCCGAGCAGGCGCTGCGCAAAGGAACGCGCGCGGGCCTGGAGGCCCTCCTCAAGGCGACATTGCGGCTGACCGGTGCGACCGGCGCGGCCCTTCATGAAGGACACGCGTGCGTGATGAAGGTGGGCCGGGTGCCCGCCCATCGCGACGGAAACAGTGACAAGGCAGCGCGAAGCCCCGTCCTCCAGGTCTGGCCGGCGCCGCTGACGACGTCGCAGCGACACGTGGTGGCGCGCTTCAGCGCGTTCGCCCCCGCGCTCCTGAAGGCACATGCGCGCGAAGTGGCGCAGGGCGAGCGGCAGTCGCGGCTCCTGGAAGCGAAGCTGCGCCTGGAGCGCACCGTGACGGCAATGGAGAAGCGTCGCTCGCGTGCGGCGCACGACTTGCGCACGCCCCTGATGGTCATCCGGGGCTACGTGGACATGATGCTCAAGGGCACCGCGGGGCCGCTCAACGCGCAGATGCAGCGCTACCTGGAGCGGCTCGCGAAGTCGGGCACGGAGCAGAAGGAGCTCATCGATCGGCGCCTGTCGCCCCTGCCCCCGGGCCTGGACGACCTGCGCCCCGTGCTGGCGCGCGCCTTCGCGCCCACGCCCGGACGCCGCCAGGGGCCGCCCACGCTGACGCTGCCCGGGGAGCAGGCCGTGCCCGTGCGAGGCACCCGCGCGGACTGGGAGCTGCTCGCCCGCACCCTCTCAAGGAGCACCACGAACGCGGTGGCCGTGGACGTCCACCTGGGCCCGTCGCTGGACGCTGGGCAGTGGCTGCTGCGCCTCCGGGCGTGCCCGGGCGCGGCCCTCACCCCGCGCAGGGAGGCCGTGCTGCGGCAGCTCGCGGGACGGCTGGGGGGCACGCTGTCCGTGCACCAGGAGCCCCGGCTGGAAGTCACCCTGCTCTGTCCAAGGGATGACGCCTTCGCGGTGCCGGCCCACCGCTAAACGGGCGGGATTGCGGGAAACGTCAGGGATTCGCGCGAAAGGTAGGCGGAGGTCGCAACTCGCCTACCTTTGCTTGCGATAAAAGGGAAAGCTGTTTTCCTTCCTGCCCTCGAAGGTCTCCCCCCATGAAGCTCTCCCGGAACTCGAGCCTCCGCTCCACGAAGTCCGACTCGGCGCTGTCGTCCCCTCCGCGCCGCAGCAACTCCGTGGATTCGAAACCGAAGACGAACACGCCGACGTCTTCTACCCCGACCCGGCCCACGCGTTCGAACTCGACGCCCGCGCCCACCCGGCCGCAGCCGGCGGACGTGACGGGCAGCCCGTCGCGCACCCGTCCCCGCAACCCGGAAGGTGCCGCGAAGGTGAACGGCCCGGACGCGGCCGCGGCGAAGAAGCCCACGACCAACACTGAAATCCGCAACTGGTACAACCAGAAGGTCGCCAGCATCCCCGCGAACGACGCGAAGCTGAAGGCTCAGGGCGCGTCCCTGGAGGACCGCGCGAAGGCGGCGGTGAACATCCGCCACGAGGCCCGCCTGGAAGCGCGCAGCTTCATGAGCAACCCGCTCGAAGTCATGATGCTCAAGGCGCGTGACTTCTTTACGTACGGCCGGCTGGACGGGCCCTCGTTCGACCAGTTGGTCAAGGGCGCCAAGGCGAAGGGGTTGACTGGGGACGCCGTCTACCAGAGCCTTATCGACAGCTCGAAGCGCACCAACCAGACCGTGAACAACCACTTCGCCAATCAGCAGGCCAAGCTATGAACGCTGAGCAACTCCTGAATCAGAAGCTGGAATGGGTGAAGACGACGGACGTGCTGCATCCGCTGCGCACCAAGGCGGACGGGCAGGAGCTGCGCATCCGCATCGGCGACTTCCCCGAGGAGTCCATGTACACGCTGCTCGTCGGGGAGCAGGAGGTCGCGCAGTTCGACGACTGGCCCAAGGCCTGGAGCCGCCCGAAGAAGTAGCGTGTCTCCCCGAGGGCCTTCCCTGACGGAGAGGCCCCGGCCGCACCCGACGCCCTGTCCCGACGCTCACGCGCAGGACGGGGCGTCGTCGTTCGTGCCGCCCGCGCCTCAGCCCGACGAGGGCAAGAGCTGCCGCACGAGCTCCAGCAGCTTGCCGCGCTCCACCTCGCGCTTGACCAGGTAGCCGTCCGCGCCGGCCTCCAGGCCCTCCATCCGGTCCTCCTGGCTGTCCAGCGACGTCACCAGGATGATGGGCGTGCGGCGGAACATGGGGTGCTTCTTCATCCGCCGCGCCAGCCCCACGCCGTCCAGCCGGGGCATCTGCCAGTCGCTGACGACGAGCTGGCAGTGCACGCGATCCAACACGGACCACGCCTCCTCGCCATCCGCGGCCGTCACCACCGGGTAGCCGGCGATCTCCAGGAGCGACTTCATCGCGAAGCGCGTCGTGATGGAGTCGTCGCACACCAGGATGCGCGGCATCTTCGTCTCGCCCACCGGCGAGCGCATCTCCGGCTTGGCCGCGCGCAACAGCTCCAGCGCGTTGAGCACCGGCACCACGCGGCCGTCGTCCAGCACCGCCGCGCCCGCCAGGTGCGGGACGCCCTGCAGGTGCTTGCCCAGCGCCCGGACGACCAGCTCCTGCTGCCCCACCACCTCGTCGATGGCGTACAGCACGCGCTCCTCGCCCAGCGCCAGCAGCACCGCCGTCTGCCGCCGCCCGGACTCCAGCGCCAGCTCCAGGCGCGGCAACCCGATGGCCTCCGACAGCGTCAGGAACGTGAGCTGTTCGCCATCCAGCCGCGCCACCACGCGTCCGGCCACCGTGCCGATGTCGTCCTTGTCCAGCCGCAGCACCCGCTTCACGGTGTCGGAGGGGATGGCGGTGATGGTGTTGCCGGTGCGCACCAGCAGGCCCAGCGCCGCGGCCAGCGTGAGCGGCAGGTCCACGATGAAGCGCGTGCCCTTGCCCGGCGTGTACTCCACGTCCGCGGAGCCCTGCAGCCGCTGCGCGGTGGCCAGCACCACGTCCAGGCCCACGCCACGGCCCGACGTGGAGGTGACCTCCTCGCGCGTGGAGAAGCCCGGCTGGAAGATGAGCCGCGCGGCCTGCGCGTCCGTCAGCTTCTCCGCCGCGTCCTGGGTCATCAGGCCCCGGCGCACCGCCGTCGCGCGCACGCGCACCGGATCCAGGCCCGCCCCGTCGTCCTCCACGATGACGCCGATGCGCGTGCCTCGCGCCTCCACGCGCACCGTCAGCCGGCCCGAGTCCGGCTTGCCCGCCGCGCGCCGCCCCTCCGGCATCTCCAGCCCGTGGTCGATGGCGTTGCGCACCAGGTGCACGAGCGG
Organism: Corallococcus sp. CA047B; assembly: GCF_003612065.1. Taxonomy (NCBI): domain Bacteria; kingdom Pseudomonadati; phylum Myxococcota; class Myxococcia; order Myxococcales; family Myxococcaceae; genus Corallococcus; species Corallococcus sp. CA047B. The sequence continues at coordinate 46,865 of NZ_RAWD01000018.1, read as the reverse complement.
ATCCTTCAGCGCGTCCACGATGCGCCGGTCCAACCGCACGTCGGTGCCGCCCAGCTCCAGCACCACTTCCTTGCCCAGCCGCGACGCCGTCTCGCGCACGGTGCGCCGCAGGGGCTCCAGCACCTGCGAGGCCGGCACCATGCGCAGGTCTCGCAGGTCGTCGCGCACCACCTGCGCCACCAGCGCGTGCTGCTCGCCGTCGCGGTGCGCCTCCTTCGCCTGCTCCAGGAGGCGCTTCTGCATCTGGCGCATCAGGCTCACGCCCACGCGCAGCTGCTCCAGCGCGGTGCCCCCGCCCGACAGCGCAAGCTGGGACGCGGCGCGCTCCAGGTGCAGCAGCACCTCATGCGCGTGGTCCGTCAGCGCGCGGAAGCTCTCCGTGCGCCGGCCCGCCTGCGCGCGGCCCGCCACCAGGTGCTCCACCTGGAGCGCCAGCGAGTCCAGCGTCTTCACCGACACGCGCACCGCGCGGTCCACCGCCCCGCCCCGGGCCTCGGCCGCCGTCGTCGCGCGCGCCGCGGGCTTTGGCACCACCGGCGTCGGGGCCACGGGCGCGGGCGTGGGCGCCGGGGCCTCTCCAGCGTCCTCCATCAGGCCCAGCGCCGTGCGCAGGTCCACCAGCGCGCCCGCGACCTCCGAGGCCGCCTGCCCCGCCGCGTCCCCGCCCTCCTCCATGCGCGTGAAGCCCAGCGCCGCGGCCTCCGCCAGCGCGGCCACCTGCTCCGCCTGGGCGGCCTCCGCGCTCTGGCGCAGGGCATGCGCCCGCTCCACCGCCGCGCGCACCGCGCCCGCCCGGTCCTCCACCTTGGGGGACACCAGCCGGCCCAGCGCGGCCTCCAGCGCGGAGAGGATCTTCAGCCCCTCCCCGCCCAGCGCGCCGGAGTCGGTGGCGTCGTCCGACGCGGACGACGCCTCCCCGCCATGGCCCAGCGCCTGGAGCAGCGCCTGGACGCCGTCCACCGCGGGCGACTCACCCGCGTCGCCCCGGTTGAGGGCGTTCTCGATGGCGGACAGCCCCCGCAGCATCGCCTCCACGGAGGTGCGGGAGATGGGCTCCTCCACGTTGACGTGCGACAGCCCGTCCTCGATGGCGTGGACGATGCGTTCGATGTCGTCCAGCCCCAGGCTCGCCGCGGAGCCCTTGAGGCTGTGCACCACGCGCTTGAGCGACGGCAGGAGGTCCGGCTCGCGCGAGGCGGCCGGCTGCTCCAGCCCCAGCACCTTCGACCCGATGGCTTGAATCTGCTCGCGCGTCTCCGCGGCGAACACCGGCCAGATGCTGCGCAACAACTGCGGATCCATGAAACCCCAGTCCCCTCTAGCCGCGTCGAGCGGCCGCCGGGTTGCCCAGCTGTGTCAGGTCCAGCACCGTGAGCCGGTCCGGCGTCAGGAACAGGAACGGGCCCGGCGGCGGCTGGGACAGCTCCGCGCGCGGCAGCTCCTTGCGTCCATCCACCACTTCCGCCGCCAGTCCGAACGCCTCGTCCTCCAGCTCCACCACCACCACCTTGCTGAGGTCGGACATGCCGCCGCCCTCCAGCCCCAGCAACTGCCGCAGGTCCAGCACCGGCACGATGCGCGAGCGGCTCAACAGCGCGCCCAGCACGTGTCGGGGTGCCCCGGGCAGCGGGCACATGCCACGCGCCTCCAGCACGTGGTCCACCAGCTCGATGCGCACCGCGTAGCGCTCGCCGCCCACCTGGAAGGCGAGCACCGTGACGACCTCCTGGCGCTCCTCGTGGCGCGAGCTGGCCAGCGCCACCGCGCGCGTGTGGAGCACCTCGCGCCGCCGGTGGGCGCTCACCACCTGGCCTCCCTCGAGCAGCATCTGCGCCGCGTCGAGCGAAGCCTTCAGCTCCTCGAAGTCGATGGGTTGGAACTTGGCGTCGTCGGCTGGCATCGCTTTAGTACTTGGTGGCCGGCAGCTTGAGGAAGTCCCGCACCTTCGAGCGCAGATCATCCACCGAAACCGGCTTGTTGAGGAACGCGCTCGCGCCCACGAGCTTGCCCTTCTGCCGGCTCGCGTCGTCCTTCAGGGACGTGAGCAGCAGGAAGGGCGTTTCGCTCAGCTTCGGGTCGCTGCGGATGGCGGCGCACAGCGCGAAGCCGTCCATCTCCGGCATCTGCACGTCGGAGATGATGAGGTCCGGCTTCTGCTCGCGCGCCCGCTTCAGCCCCACCGCGCCGTTGGGCGCGTCCACGAAGTCCAGCCCCCACCCCATCAGGTACACCTGGAGGAGGTTGGTGATGGTCTTCGTGTCCTCCACGATGAGCACCTTCGCCGCCTTCTTGGCCCCGCCCGTCACGTTGCTGTTCATAGCTGGTACCTGCCCACTAGATCCGAGAAGCGCTTCGACAAGGTGGAGAGGTTGCCCGCCACCTGTTCGATGCGCCGGGTTCCCTCCACCGAATCACTCATGGCGGAAGTCAGTTCGCCCATCGCCGTGGCGATCTGTTCCACCCCGATGGTCTGCTGCCGCGTGTTGCCGGCGATCTGCCGCGCGGCCCCTGATGACTCGCGGATGACCTCCGACAGCCCCAGGATGGTGTTGCCCGCGCTGCGCGCCAGCTCCATCGCGGCCTGCGCCCGCCGGCTGCCTTCGTCCGTCGTCGTCACCGCCAGACGGGTGCCCTTCTGCACCTCGTTCAGCAGCACGCGCACCTGCTCCGCCGCCATGCGGGACTGCTCCGCCAGCGTGCGCATCTCCGTGGCCACCACCGCGAAGCCGCGGCCGTGCTCCCCCGCCTTCGCCGCCTCGATGGAGGCGTTGAGGGCCAGCAGGTTGGACTGCTCCGCCACGTCCTTCACCTGCCCGATGATGTCGCTGATCTGCAGCGTGCGCTCGTTCAGGTCGGTGATGGCCAGCGCGATGGCCTTCACCTGTTCACCCAGCTTCTCCATGCCCGTCACGCTCTCCGTGACGACCTTCTGGCCCTCCGCGCTGAGCGTCTCCGACTTCTGCGTCTGCGCGATGACCGCGTCCGCGTAGGACGTGGCCTGCTTGGACGTCTGGGCGATCTCCGCCACGGTGGTGCTGGTCTCGTTGATGGCGGACGCCTGCTGGTGCGCCATCGCGGACTGCTGCGTGGACGTGGCCAGCACGTTCGCCGCCTCGTACTCCAGGTCCGTCGCCGCGCCCCGCAGGTCGTGGAGCAGGTGCGCCAGCGCGTCCGCCATGGTGGCGAAGCTGCGCGCCAGCTCGCCAATCTCGTCCGTCCCGGCGGTGTCGATCTGCTGTCGCAGGTCCCCCGCCGCGATGCCCACCGCCGCGCGCGCCAGCCGCTCCAGCGGCACGATGAACAGGCCCGCCATGCCGGCCGCGGCCAGCAGTCCCACCACCAGCACCAGGAGGCCGATGCCCGCCGTGCGCCAGGTGCTCGCGGCGAGCGACGCCACCAGCGCCTCGCGGTCCAGCGCCAGTTGCACGGTGCCCACGCGCACGGGCGTGGCGCCCGGCCGGGAGACGAGCACGGGGGCCGTCGTCTCCACCACGGGCAGCGTGCCCACGGTCAAGAGCCGGTCCACCACCGCGTCGCCGTCCGCCGGCTCCACCGCCGTGGCGCTCGCGAAGCGTTCGCCCGACGAGCGCGCCAGCACCTTGCCGGAGGGGTCGCGCACCACGATGTACGCGATGTCCGGCATGCTCTTGAGCGCCAGGTCCGTGCCCTGTTGCAGCGACGCCGCGTCCTGGCCAGCGACGGCCGCGGACACGTTGACCGCCATGCCGATGCCCACCGCGCGCGCGCGCCGGGTGAGCTCGTCCAGCAGGCCGTCACTCATCTGCATCCAGAACGCGAAGGTCAGGATGCCGACCAGCACGATGCCGAACATGCCCGTGCCGACGAGGATCTTCGTCCGCAGGCTGAGCCGCGCCGAGTCCAGCCCTTCGGGCAGCGCCACCTTCATCCCTTGCACTTCCACGTTGTCTCCACCTCACGTCGGGACGGGCGCCGTCAGCGCGCGCCCTGCCAGCCCACCTGCGAAGGCCGCGGAGCGAGCGCCTGTCGGAGCCCTCCCGCGGTCATCGTCGTCTCCACCCCTCGCAGCGGGTGCTCGTCATCCAGTCCATCCAGCGCCCGCAGCGCGTTCTGCCGCGCGCGCTCCGCGTCCTCGCGCTGATCCAGGCGGCTGTACAGCGACACCAGCGTGGCATGTCCCAGCGCCAGCTGCGGCTCCAGATACAGCGCCTTGCGCACGGCCTCCACCGCCCCGAGCAGGTCGCCCCGCGCCTCGGCCACCATCGCCAGCAGCAGGTACGCCTCCGGCGACAGCGCCCGCGCCGCCTCGCGCGCCAGCGCTTCGGCTTCCTCGAAGTTCCCCGCCTCCGCCGCGGCCAGGGCCCGCGCCAGCAGGCCGGTCGGCGCCACCGTGCGCGGTGCCGGCGCCGGAGCGGGCGGCAGGGGCAGCGGGGTCTGCCGCGCGACGGGCGCCGGGGTCGGGGCCGGGCGCGCCACGAACGGAGACACGGGCGGCGGCGTGACGCGGCGGGACTCCAGCCGCAGCACGTTGGCGGGCGGCGGCGTGTCCCGGCGCGCCGCGACGGCGGCCATGGACGTCGGCGTGTCCCGGCGCGTGTGCGCGGTCGCGGACTCCAGCGCGGGCCACGACTCCAGGGGCACGCGCAGGACGGGGGTGCCGTCCGCGTCCAGCGTCTCCAGCCCCATGCCGTTGGTCAGCGGCACTTCCGCGGGCGACACGAAGAGCAGCCCGCCCGGCGCGAGCGCGGACACCAGCCGCGCCAGCACCACGCGCACCAGCTCCGGCGTGAAGTAGATGAGGACGTTGCGGCAGAAGATGGCCTGGAACCCCATGGACGGCACCGCGTCCGTGGCCAGGTTGTGACGGCGGAAGTCCACCGCGCGGATCACCTCCGCCACGACGCGGTGCTGCGGGTCCTGGCCCTGCAGGCCCGGCTGCGTGGTGAGGAAGCGCCGCTCCAGCTCCGGCTCGATGCGGCGCAGCGACCACGGGCTGTACACGGCGGCCTTCGCGCGCAGCAGGGCCCGGCCGGACACGTCCGTCGCCAGCACGCGGAAGCGGCCGCCCTCGCCCAGCCCCGCGGCCATCAGCGCCATGGCGATGCTGTAGGGCTCCTCGCCGCTCGCGCAGCCCGCGCTCCACACACTGAAGGTGCCTGGATGCAGGCGGGCCCGCGACGACAGCGCGCGCAGGTGCTCCGGGTGGCGGAAGAAGTACGTCTCGCCGATGACGGCGTGCTCGATGAACGCCTCCACCGCCACCGGCTCGCGCAGCAGCAACTGGCGCAGGAAGGTCGCTTCCGAAAGACCGCGCGCCAGGGCCGCGCGCGCCAGCGCGGGCTCCAACGAACGACGCAGGCTGCTCGCGAGCGTCAGGCCGCAGGCGCCCTGGAGCACCTCCTCGACCTTCGCGAGCGTGGCGTCGTCGAGGAGCCCGTCGCTCACAGGGCCTCCATCCCGGCCAGCACGGCGCTCGTGCGCAGGAGCGGGCGCAGCCCTTCCGGCGTGCGGCACAGCCCGGCCATCAGCCCGGTGCCGTCCCACGGCAGGGCCTCCTCGCCGCCCGGCGTGCCGTCCAGCAGCACCGGCGTCTCCACCAGGTCGCGCACGCGATCCACCAGCAGCGCCACCGTGCGGCCCGCCTCCACCACGACCAGATGCGAGTCGAGATCCGGCGTGCGCTTCACGCCCAGCAGCCGCGCCAGATCCACCACCACCGCCGGACTGCCGCGGTACACGAACGTGCCGGCGACATGCGCGGGCGCACCGGGGAGCGGATCCAACGCCACCAGGCGAACCACCTCGCGCACCTGCCGGGCGGCCACGAGCGCGGACGTGTTGGCTGCCTCCACGGTCAGGTACAGGCCGGGCAGGCGCAGCTCGCCCTGCAAGGAGGCAAGCTCCTGACGCAGCTGCACCTGCTCCGCTTCCAACGCGGTCAGCCGCTGCTGCACGGAGACCCGGCGGACCTGGGGTGGGACTGGGGTTCTGGGGGTTTCGGCCATCAGGGAACTCCGCCCACCACGAGGAGGGCAGGGAGAAAAACCGTAATCCGGGAAGCCCGTCCAACGCAATGCGGGGCAGCCGGAAGTTGCCCCCATCCGGGCTGCCCCGAAGCGCCGGGTCGGTGTTGCCCCGACGTGGTGGATTCTGGACCCCCTTGGCGTGCGCCCGACCGTCAAACTGTGATTGGATGAGGATCTGTCGTGATTGCCGGAGAAACCATGCTGCAAGCATCCAGGGGACACGAATGATCAAGAGCGATTCCCCGAGCCCAGAAGCCCCGGGAACGGATCCGCTCATCGGCCGGACGTTGAACGGCCGCTTCAGCATTCTGGAGCCCCTGGGCGTGGGCGGCATGGGCAAGGTGTACCGCGCCCTGCAGGCCCCCCTGGAGCGCGTGGTGGCGCTCAAGGTGCTCAACCCCAACTTCCCGAGCAGCCGCGACCCGGGCTTCCAGAAGCGCTTCCTGCGTGAAGCGTCGCTGACGTCCAAGCTGCGACATCCGAACACCGTCACCGTCATCGACTACGGGCAGACGGACGACGGCATCTACTACATCGCGATGGAGTATCTGGAGGGCCGCACGCTCGCCCAGGTGCTCGGCCAGGTGGGCCCGCTGCCGTGGACGCGCGCGGTGTCCGTCGCGCAGCAGGTGTGCCGCTCGCTGCGCGAGGCGCACAGCCTGGGCATCATCCACCGCGACCTGAAGCCCGCGAACATCATGATCCTCAGCGAGTCGGATCAGGAGCTCGTGAAGGTCCTGGACTTCGGGCTCGTGAAGTCGGTGGCGCCGCAGGAGGGGCCCGTCGGTCCGGAGATCACCCAGAACGGCACGTTCCTGGGCTCGCCGATGTACATGGCGCCCGAGCAGGCGCGCAACGTGGCGGACGCGCGCAGCGACGTGTACTCGCTGGGCATCATGCTGTTCCAGATGCTGATGGGCCGCCCGCCGTTCATCGCGCGCGACCACATCGAGCTCATCTTCGCCCACTACAAGGAGCCGCCTCCCACGTTCCAGGCCGTGCGCCCGGACCTCGCGGTGCCGCCGGAAATCGAGATGGTGGTGCGCCGCTGTCTGGAAAAGGAACCTGCCCGGCGCTTCCAGACGATGGACGAGCTGCTGGAGGGCCTGCGCGAGGCGCACATGTCCGCGGGCGGCAACAGCGGCGTGTTCCGCCGGATGGGCGGCGCGAGCACCACGGGCCCCTACCCCTCTCCGCCGACGACGGGCCCCTACGCGTCCCCCATCTTCGCCAACGTGGGCAACCACGACGGCAACGACGGGCTCGCGGTGGACATCAGCGTGGAGGTGCCGCGCGACGTGCAGCGCGCACGCCAGCGCACGCTCCTGATGGGCGGCCTCGTCGGTGGCGTGGTGGTGGCGGGCCTCGTCGGCGCGACGCTGTTCTTCCTGCGCGGGGGCGCGGAGGACACGCCCGCGCAGCCGGTGGCGCAGGCGACCGCGCCCACGCAGCCGGCGCAGGTGGCGGAGGCTCCGGCGACCGCAACCGCGGGCAAGGTGCGCTTCAAGCTGATGAGCCAGCCTTCCGGCGCGCGCGTCTTCTACAAGGGCAAGGAGCGGGGAGCGACGCCGTTCACCCTGGAGCTGCCCCTGGGCAGCGAGGGCAGCATCACCGCGGAGCTGTCGTTCGTGCTGGAGGGCTACCAGACGGAGACGGTCATCACCGGCGGCTCCGGTGAGGTGGTGCTGTCGCAGAAGATGACGAAGCGCCGGGGCGGATCCGAACGGCCCAGCCGCGTGGAGCTGGCCAACGCCTCCACCCCCGAGGACTTCGAGAACGTGGCCCCGGTGACGCCGGGTGGAATGGCCGCGCCGGTGATGATGCAGGCGAATCCGTCCGCGACCTCCGCCGTGCCCGCCACGGCGAGTGACAAGTCCGCGGGGGCGCTGGGCGCGTCCGCCGCGACGGTGCAGGTGAGCGCGGCGGGCAGCCTCGCGGTGCCGTCGCTGACGACCGGAGCCCTGGCCCCCGTCCGGGCCGACGCCGTCCTCCCGTTCAACGAGTCCATGGAGCGCCCGGTGATGCTGGAGGAAGGCCGTGCCCTGGCCTACTCGCGCGAAGCCCTCGCCACCAAGTCGGAAGGGCTCGTGGCGGTGCGCTGCACCATCACCACCAAGGGCCGCGTGGAGAACTGCCGCGTCCTGAAGATGGTGGAGCACATGGAGCGCGCGGTGCTCGATTCGCTCCTGTCGCGCACCTACAAGCCCATTGAGTACCAGGGCCGTCCGGTGAACGTGGACTACACGTTCACCATGCGCCTGGTCGCCCCGAAGCGCTGAGGCAGCGTCCTCCGGCCGCGGCCCGAAGCTCAGGGACCGGTGGAGGGCAGCAGCGGCGGCGAGGGCGGGACGGACGGGGCGGTGCCTCCCGGAGGCACGCCCCAGTCCACCACCGGCCAGCCGCGCCGCCGGGCTGCGCGTCGCAGGCGGTGGTCGGGGTTCACCACCACCGGGCGCCCCACCACCTCCAGCACCGGCAGGTCCGTGTACGAGTCCGTGTAGAAGGAGCACGCGGACAAGGGCACGCCCGCCTCCTTCGCGGTGGCCTCCGCGTAGTAGCGCTTGCCCTCGCCGTAACAGATGGGGCCCAGCGGCCGCCCGGTGTGGAACCCCGCCGCGTCCACCTCGAAGCGGTTGCACAGCACGCCGTCCAGGCGCAGCTCGCGCCCCACCAGGTCGGACAGGTAGCTGGAGGAGGCTGTCAGGAGCACCAGCCGGTCGCCGGCCTGCCGGTGGGCCTCCAGCGCGAGCAGGCCGCCCGGCCGGTACCGGCCCCGCACCAGCTCTCCGTAGAAGTCCCCGGAGCGCAGCTCCAGCTCGCGCGCGTCCGAACCCGTGAGCAGCGCGGTGGCCCGCAGGAGCACGTCCTCCATGGCCACGAAGCCCAGGTGATAGCGCGCCAGCAGCACGCTGGCGCGCAGGGCCTGCCACCGGGAGATGTGGCCCAGCGCCAGTTCGCGCCGCACCCACAGCGACGCGGAGTTGGCGGCGAGCAGCGTCCGGTCCAGGTCGAAGAAGGCGACGGCCACGGCCACAGTCTAACCGCGCCGCCGGTCCGGGACAGCCTGGGGCGAGCTGGAAGCCAGGCCCATTTTCCGCCCGCTCCCACGTCGCCGCAGGAGCCCCGCGGTCCAGAGCAGCAGGGCGGCCAAGGCCGGCCCCCCGGTCGTAGCCCCGCAGCCGGAGCCCTTCCCTTCCGCCACCAGCTTGAGGCCCGGATCCTCCGGGATGCGGCACTGGGTGGGCGGCAGGCCGCGCGGATAGGTCGAACAGAAGCCGGAGGCGGAGCCCACGTCGATGACGCGCTTGGAGGTCTCCCCCTGGGAGGCCGTGGCCTCCATGGTGGAGCCCGCGGAGAAGACGTGGTCCAGGCCGACGACGTGGCCAATCTCGTGCGTCATCGTGTTCTGCACGTCCGTGGCGACGCAGGTGGTGGCGGGCCCGCCCTCACCGCACGGCGGACCGTTGACGGTGGTGAAGAGGAAGGCGGGGCCTCCCCATTCGGACTCCGCCGCGTTGAGCTCGATGTCCGAGTCCACCACGCGCCCGTCCTTGAAGCTGAACGACGACGTGGTGAGCCCGATGGTGGCGCCCCCGTGCGCCCAGCACTGGTAGACGTTGCCGCACGTCTCCTCCTGCCAGCACGCGTCGTCCGCGGGGGCGACGTCCTGGCAGTTGCGCTCGCGGAACGTGATGACGTTGTAGTTGTCGAAGGGGTGCTCCTGGTCGTAGCCGACGTCCACCTTCTGTTGCCAGTCCTTCCCCCGGATGAAGCGGAAGTCGCTGCACGTCGAGGACAGCGCCCGCCACGCGTCGAACGCGGCCTCGATGGCGGCGAACTCCGTGGCGTCGGGCGTGCGCGTGCTGCCGGCCGCGTCCAGGTGGTAGACGTAGTCACGCCCCGGCCACACGAGACACAGCGGCCGGCCCGGCACGAGTGTGCGCTTGTAGTCCTGCTGCGCTTGCGCCGCCCCCGCGCCCAGGAGCGCCACCAGGAGCAGGAGGCGACGACTCACCTCGCACCCCGGCGACGGCGGCGCGCGAGGAGCGACGCGGCGGCCAGCAGCGGCAGCGCGGCCAGTCCCCCCGCCGCCGCGGAGCAGCCGTCGCCATCATCGTCGTCGCCATTCCCACCGGTGTCCGGCACCGGGAAGCACGGCTTGCTCGCGCTGCCCTTGGGGTACGCGGCGCACACGAAGGACTGCGAGCCGGTGTCGATGTTGCGCTTGGACACCTCTCCCGGTGGGGCGCTGGGGTTCATCGTGGAGCCCGTCGCCAGCGTGTGGTCCAGGCCCACGAAGTGGCCCACCTCGTGCGTGGCCGTGTTCTGCACGTCCGTGTCCACGCAGCCCGGGCTGGACACGATGCCGCACGGCCCGCCATTGCCGGTGGTGAAGTTGAAGCTCGCGGCGTTGAAGGAGATGTCGGAGTCGTAGACGATGCCGGTGCGCTCATCGTAGGTCGTCAGCGTGATGGCGATGGTGCCCGCGCTGTCGTCCCAGCAGTCGTAGGTGTTCGCGCAGGTGTCCGCCGCGAAGCACGCGTCACTGGCGTCCACCACGTCCCGACAGGCGCGGGTGCGGAAGAGGATGAGGTTGATGTTGTCCCCGGTGCGCGCGTAGCCCACCGTCCGGCTGTCCACGCGCGGCCCCTCCGCCAGGGTCAGGTTGCCGCAGCTGGCGAAGACGTCCTGCCAGCTCTTGAACGAGTCCGTGATGGCCTGGAACTCCGTGTGGTTCGTCACCTTCTGGTTGCCCACGGTGCTCTGCTGCCAGACGACGCGCGTCTGCGTCCAGTACAGGCACTGCGTGGTGTCATCCCCGGGTGACACCCGGCTGCGCACGTACGGTGCGGAGCTCTGTCCCAGCGCCACCGCCAACACCACCCACGACGCGAGCGCGCCCATCACTTCGTTCCCTTCTTCGAGGGCGCGACCTGCTGTGCCTGGAGCGCCGCGCGGATGGACGACTTGAGCTGCGCGAGCGTCACCGGCTTCGCGTTCGACACGGTCTCCTGCCGCGTCTGGGGATCGATGAGCACCGCGTCCCCGGTGGACGCCGGCACCGCCATCGCGCGCGGCTCGGAGCCGGAGCGCTGCACCTGGTACTTGCCCTGCGCCATGCCCGCCAGTTGGAACGCGGACGCGCCCTTCTTCTCCAGGAAGACGACGACCTCCTCGCCCTCGGAGAACGTCGCCAGGCCACTCACCACCTGCCCGATGTCGCCCACGCGTCCGCCCGGCTGGGTGACGAGCACCGTGCCGGCGGGCGTGCCCTTGAGCGACTCGGTGACTTCGATCTCCACGTCGGTGACGATGCGCCGGTTGTCCCCGCTCCAGCGGCTCTGCACGCGCCGCACGACCCCCTGCACCACCGCGTCGGACGCCTGCGCCATCTGGGGAAGGTCCGCGCGAAGCATCGTCGTGGCCCCCGCCGGAAGCCCCCCGAGCAGGGCGGCCAGCACCAGCGTGCGAACTGCGTGTCGAATCGACATGTGAAGTCTCCTTGGCTTCGAAGCCTAACTCCAAGAGGGCGGCTTGCGTTGACCCTCATGCACCGCTCCTGCTATCGCGCGCCTGTCCTATGGCCCCGTCCAAACCCCGCGTCCGCTTCGCTCCGTCACCTACTGGATACCTCCACATCGGAGGTGCCCGCACCGCGCTCTTCAACTACCTCTACGCGCGGCGTTACGGCGGCACCTTCATCCTGCGCATCGAAGACACGGACCAGGAGCGCTCCACCCCGGAGTCCGTCAAGGCCATCCTGGACGGCCTGAACTGGCTGGGCCTGGACTGGGACGAGGGCCCCGGCAAGGAAGGCGCCTATGGCCCCTACTTCCAGACCCAGCGGCTGGACACCTACCGCGCCCACGCCGACCAGCTCATCTCCCAGGGCAAGGCCTTTCGCTGCTACTGCACCCGCGAGGAGATCGCCGCGCGGCGCGAGGTGGCGGACAAGGAGAAGCGCGCCTACCGCTACGAGGGCACCTGCTACGAGCTGAAGGCCCCGCCTGAGGGCAAGAAGCTGGAGGACGCGGTCATCCGCTTCCGCATGCCCACGGGCGACGGAAAGGTGTCGTACGACGACAAGGTCCTGGGCGTCATCACCAAGCCGTACTCGGACCTGGACGACTGGGTCATGATGCGCGCGGACGGCATCCCGCTCTACAACTACGGCTGCGTCATCGACGACCACCTGATGGAGATCTCCCTGGTGGCGCGCGGCCAGGAGCACATCAACTCCACCTTCCCGCAGCTGATGCTGTACCAGGCGCTGGGGTGGACGCCGCCGGAGTTCGCGCACCTGCCGCTCATCCTGGGGCCGGACCGCGAGAAGCTCTCCAAGCGCAAGCACCCGGAGGCGGACGTGATGCTCCACGCGCGCACCGGCATCCTGCCGGAGGGCCTGCTCAACTTCGTCATCCGCCTGGGCTGGAGCCACGGCAACGACGAGGTCATCTCCCGCGAGCAGATGGTGGAGTGGTTCGACTTCGACGGCGTGGGCAGCACCTCCGGCGTGTGGGATCCGGTCAAGCTCAAGTGGTTCAACCAGGAGTGGCTCAAGCGCCTGCCGGCGGCCCTCATCGCGGAGCGGCTGTTGCCCTTCCTGGAGGCCCGCGGCTTCCAGGCCCGGGGCGACTCGCGGCTGGAGCCGATGGTGATCGCGCTGCGCGAGCGCTCGCAGACGCTGGAGGAGATGGCGAACACCGCGTCCATCTACTTCCGCGCCGGCGTGACGCTGGATGAGAAGGCCGCGGCCAAGCACCTGAGCGGGGACTCGCTGGGCCTCCTGCGGCAGGCCCGGGAGCGGCTGGTGGCGCTGCCTGCCTGGACGGTGGAGCTGCTGGATGGCGTGGTGAAGACGGTGAGCGAAACCGCGAGCGTGGGCATGGGCAAGGTGGCCCAGCCCCTGCGCGTCGCCATCACCGGCAACACCACCAGCCCCGGCATCGGCGAAACGCTGCTCTTCGCGGGGCGTGACGAAGCCCTCCGGCGCATCGACGCGGCGCTCGCGCGCGGCGGGTGAGATTGACGGTGGACGCGGGCGTCGCCGGGCCCTATCTTGGCCGGCGATGACGCGACCGCTTGACAGCCTGCGACCCCATTTCTATAAGGCGCGCCCGCTCGGGGCGGTGCTGCTGGCCCTCTGGGCGGCGGCGTCGGGCGCCGAAGTCGTGAACGGCGCCCAACTCCCGGATGGTGCCCAGAAGGTGGGCGAGAACCGGTACCGGGCATCGCGCGATTTCGAGGCGACGCTCGACTACTACAAGACCGTCTATCCATCCTCGAGCTACCCGAGGCGATCGATCGTCAACCAGCCGGGCGTGAAGGCCGTGCACATCACCAACCCGTCGGGGAAGAACTTCGAAGGGTTGAACATCTACGAGGCGAACGAAGAGGTTCGCATCTACGTCGTCCCGCTGCAGGGGGCGGCGAAGCCGGCGAAGAAAGATGCGAAGCCGGTCAGGAAAACGAAGTAGTTGAAGTCGAGCAGAGAGTTGGGTAGTAGAAGCGCCCGCAGCAGCAGGTCCCGCAGGTCTTTGGGGAATCGTCTAACGGTAGGACAGCAGACTCTGACTCTGCTTATCTAGGTTCGAATCCTAGTTCCCCAGCTGAAGTTCCTGGTTGACGTCAGCAACCAGAAAGTGTAGGAAGCGTCGGCATCAAAGGCGCGGTTGTAGGAAAGCCGGCCCTGTCGTCTAGTGGTTAGGACGGAGCCCTCTCACGGCTCAAACTCGGGTTCGAATCCCGGCAGGGTCACACAGAGACGCCCACCTTCTGAAAAGAAGGTGGGCGTTTCGCTTTTGCGGGCCTGAGGTGGCGCCCCGCGCCCTGCCCTTCTCGGGCCTCCGCATGCGGCTTCGGAGGGATGCGGAAACCCGTGGGCCTTCCGCGCTCCCCGGTTCGTCCCGCTGCTCAGGCCGACGTGATGCTCTGACGGAAGGTGTCCAGCGCCGCGGTGAGCCGCTCCTGGGCGCGCTGGATGCTCCGGCGCATCAGCAGCATGCGCACCTTCTCCGGGAGGATGCGGGTGGCGTTGGCCTGTCCGTAGCCCACCAGGTCCATGCGCAGGGTGATGGCCTCCAGCAGGTCGCTCAGGTCGGCGTCCGCGCCGGCCAGGAGCACCACGTCGGAAGAGCCCCCCTGGAGGCGCTCCGCCAGCGTGCGCCACTGCGGATCCCCGGTCTCCACCACCACCACATCCGCGCCGTCCAACTGGGGCGAATACGGCGGCAGCTCCACCACCTCGAAGCGCGCTTCCTTCAGCACCCTCACGGCCTCGCTGCTGCCCACCACCGCGACGCTGCCGTGCTGGACCATGCGCACCATCTCTTCGTAGGCGCGCAGCTCCGTCTCCAGCGCCACGTGCGCGGGCTCCGGCGCGTCTCGGCCCGCGTCCAGCAGCGCCGCCGCCTGACGGGCGACTTCGCGGGCGCCGTTGCGCGTGCGCACGCGTTCGGTGCGGCGCTCCAGCGCGGCGCGCACCTTGGCGCGCAACACGCGCAAGTCGTCGAAGGGCTTGAGGATGTAGTCGCTGGCCCCGGCGGCGAACGCGGCGATGACGGACTCGGAGCTGGCGTAGGCGGTGATCATCACCGCCTCCAGCGCGGGCTGCATCCGGCGCGCTTCCGAGATGAGCTCCACCCCGCCCATGCCGGGCAGGTTCTTGTCCGTCACCAGCACGTCGATGCGCTGGTCCCTCAAGAGGGTGAGCGCCTCTTCCGCACTGCCCACCGGGAACACGACGAGGTCCGCCTCACGCCCCAGAAGGCGCACGCAGATGTCGAGCACCACCGGCTCGTCATCCACCAGCAGCACCTTCGAGGCGAGCGTCCCCCGCCCTTCCCCTTCACCTTCACCGGTCTCGAACGGGAGATCCATGAATTGGGAGGATCGCACAGCTCACGTCCAACTTCGAGGGTGGGAAGAGGCCAGCGTGTCTATGCTCGCGCAGTGAGCTTCGAAGACGCGCTCCGAGAGAACCGGGTGCCACCCCTGCTGGGGGACGTGCGGTTGTTCTACGACGGGGGTCGGCTGGTGGGCGAGTCGCTGCCGCCGCCCTGGACGCTGCGGGTCCTGCCATCGCTGTGCCTGGGTCTGGCCGGGGTGAGCGCCGCCCTGGGCACGGTGATGCTCGTGCTGGATTCATCCCGCGTCCCCGGCGTCGCCGCGACCCTGCCGCTCGTCCTGGCGGGGGCGCTCGTCTTCGGCGCGCTCGTGCTGGAGGCGCGGCTCAAGCGCCGCCGCTTCGTCCTGCACTTCAAGACGGAGTCGCTGCGCCTGGAGACGCTGGCGTGGGCCCCTGGGGCCGCACGCACGGAGACGCTGCCCTTCGACGACGTGCGGGCGGTGCACATCGTCCAGCCGCCGGGCGGACGCTATTCACTCGTGGTGGAGTACGGGCCCCTGGAAGCACCCCGACGCGCACTGTTGGTGCGGGACGTGCGGCCCCAGGAAGGTGAAACCCTTCACCGGGTGTGGCGCCTCCTGCACAACGCCTTCGGGCTCAAGGGGGCGGGGCTCGCCGGAAGGTGAGCTCGATTTCGGTGCCCTCGCCCGGCGTGGATGTCAGGCGGAGCTGGCCTCCGAACTGCGTCACCAGCTCCCGGCAGATGGACAGGCCCAGGCCCGTGCCGATGCCCACGGGCTTGGTGGTGAAGAGCGGCTGGAACACGCGCTCCTGCAACGCGGTGGGGATGCCGCACCCGTTGTCCACCACCGACAGCACCACGTCCGACTCGCTCGCTGCCCACCGCACGTCGATGCGGCCCGCGCGGCCCGTGCCCTCCATGGCCTGGGCCGCGTTGACGATGAGGTTGAGCAGCACCTGGCACAGCTTCACCGGCCCGAAGACGATGCGCACGGGGTCGCCGCTGCTCGACAGCCGCGCCCTGTCCCTCACTTCCGCCCGCGCCAGCTTCACCGCGAAGGACACCACTTCGGCCACGTCCGCGGTGGTCTCCAGGTCCTCGCCGCGCGCCTGCGTGCGCAGGCCGAGCGCCACCTCGCGCAGGTGGCCCGCGCCGTCCGACAGGTCCTTGATGAGCGACGGCAGGTCCTCGATGGTGGAGGACACCTCTTCATCCGGATCCGTCGCCAGGTGGCGCGACACGTACTGCACCACCGGCTGCATGTCGCGCTGGAGCGAGGTCACGTTCTGCGTGAGGTAGCCCACCGGGCCCATGAGCTCGTGCGCGATGCCCGCGGTCACCTGCCCCAGCGTGGCCAGACGCTCGGACTTCATCATCCGGCCTTCCACCTCGCGGATGCGCAGCTCCAGCCGGGCAATCTTGAGCGCGTCCTCCAGCGCCGCCAGCAGCTCCGCGCGGTCCCACGGCTTGACGAAGTAGCGCGTCACCTGTCCGCGGTTCACCGCGTCGATGACGGCCTGCATGTCCGCGTAGGCCGTGACGAGCATGCGCTTGGCGTCCGGCGCGATGGTGCGGGCGCGCTCCAGCAGCTCCACGCCCGTCATCCCCGGCATGCGCTGGTCCGACAGCACCACGCCAATCTCCCCGCGCCGCTGCTCCAGCAGCGCCAGGGCCTCGTTGGGGGACGAGCACCGGAAGATGCGAAACTTCTGCCCGAAGTTGGCGTCGAACACCCTCAGGTTGAGGGCGTCGTCGTCCACGTACAGCACGGCGGGCAGGTCCGAGGCGTTCATGGAGCTCCTCCAGACCGTGGCTTCCTCATCCGGAAGGCAGGCTGGTCGCGCCGAAGATAACGCGCCCATCCGACCGCGCGCCCGTGGGTACCTTCTACCCAGGGCCGGAAGGGAGCGTTGAGCGGCAATCCGGGGGCAACCCCCGACTTCAGGCGGCGGTGTCCTCGAGGGCGTGGGCCACGGTCTCCACCGAGGGGAAACGTCCCCGAGGCAGCGCGCCCAGCAGCGACACCACGTGCGACGGCGCCTCGTTCTCGCGCGCCACCCACGTCAACTGTTCGGCAGTGAGCGGGAACACCGCGCCTTGAAGCGCCTGCTGCAGCGAGTGCGCCAGGGACACCGACGGAACCAATGGAACCGGCGAAGGCTCCACTTCCCGCAGTCCAAGTCCCAGGCGCTCACGAGTCATGTCGTCGTTCATTGGCTAAGAAGTTAAGCAGCGAACCGGGTCGCCTGCCGATCTTTTTTCGCCATCCGAAGGGAGTCAGGCAAACGAGCCCTTCCCACCCACATCCCCCCGGGTGGCCACTTCAGCGCGGGCATCCCACCGTACCGCCACGGCAGGCCCCACCCACACCCCGACCTGGGGGGAGGAACGCACACATGGCGGACAAGAAGCATTCCGACGCGAAGCCCGTGAAGCACGTCCAGGCGACCCGGCCGGAGCCGTGGCCCGGCATCCAGGGCCGCTCCAAGGACCACGAGGAGGAGCTGGACACCGACACGAAGCGGGCGGAGCAGTCCAGCATCACCGACGAGCAGCGCAAGCTGGAAGACGACGTCGAGTCGGACGCGAAGACGCGGGAGTAGCCGGCGCCCTCCCCTGCCCCCGTGCGTCATGCACGGGGGCAAAGGGCGGGCGGGCCGCTCGACCGCTTAGAACAACAGCCGCGTGGGGTGCTCCAGGAGGCCCTTCAGCTCGCGCAGGTACTCCGCGCCGGTGGCCCCGTCGATGACGCGGTGGTCACCCGACAGCGTCACCGTCATCACCTTGCGGACCACGACCTGTCCGTCACGCGCCACGGCCTTCTCGGCCACCGCGCCCACCGCGAGGATGGCGGACTGGGGCGGGTTGATGACGGCGATGAACTGGTCGATGCCGTACATGCCCAGGTTGCTCACCGTGAGCGACCCGCCGGTGTACTCGGCGGGCTTCAGGGCGCGCTTGCGGGCGCGCTCCGCCATGTCGCGGGACTCGGCGGAGATGGTCTGCAGGCCCTTCAGGTCCGCGTCGCGGATGATGGGCGTGATGAGGCCGTCCTCGATGGCCACCGCGATGCCCACGTCCACGGTGCCGTAGTGCAGCACCTGGTCGCCCTGGAGCGACACGTTCATCTTCGGAGAGCGGCGCAGCGCGATGGCCGCCGCCTTCACGATGATGTCGTTGACGGACACCTTCACGTCCAGCGCCTTGGCCTCCTCGCGGATCTTCACCGCGGCCTCCATCTCCACCTCGACGGTGAGATAGAAGTGAGGCACGCCGGGCTTCACCTCCGACATGCGCTGGCCAATCACCTTGCGCATGGAGGACATGGGCACGGCCTGCGGCTCCGGACGCGTGCCGAAGGCGCGGGCCTCGGGCTGCGCACCGGCCTTCTTCGCCTGGGGCGCCGCCGCCTGCGCGGGAGCCTTCGCCAGACCCTGGCCCAGCGCCTGCTCGACGTCGCGCTTCACCACGCGCCCGAGCGGCCCGGTGCCGCGCACCTGCGCCAGGTCCAGACCGCGCTCCTGCGCGATCCGCTTCGCCAGGGGACTGGCGCGAAGCCGGCCACCACCGCTCGCGGCCGGAGCGGCCTCACGGCGGAGGGGAACGACCTGGGCCCCGGCGGGCGCGGACGGAGCCGCGGCGGCGGGAGCCTGCTGGGGGGCCGGAGCCTTGGGCGCGGCCGCCGGAGCGGTGGCCCCGGCCTTCGCGCCCTTGGGCGTGAGGAACGCGATGGGCGCACCGACGGTGGCCATGTCGCCCTCGTTCACGACGATGCGCGCGAGCGTGCCGTCGTCGTACGCCTCCACCTCGAGGTTGGACTTGTCCGTCTCCACCTCGGCGATGGCGTCTCCAGAGGAGACCTTGTCGCCGGCCTTCTTCAGCCACTTGATGATCTTCCCCTCCTTCATCGTCGGGGAGAGCGACGGCATCAGGATGGCGATGCCCTCACCGGAGCCCGTGGCGGCGGGGGCCTGCGCCGGAGGCTTCGCGGCGGGAGCTTCCGCCTTGGGCGCGGACGGGGCCGCGGCCTTCGGGGCTTCGGTCTTCTGGGGCGCGGCGGCTCCGCCGGAGACCTTCTCGCCCTTGGCGCCGAGGTAGCCGATGGGAGCCCCCACCGTCGCGACCTCGCCCTCGGGCACGGAGATCTCCAACAGGAAGCCGTCGTCGTACGCCTCCACCTCGAGGTTGGACTTGTCCGTCTCCACCTCGGCGATGGCGTCTCCGGAGGCGATCTTGTCGCCGACCTTCTTCAGCCACTTGACGATCTTCCCCTCCTTCATCGTCGGGGACAGGCTGGGCATCTGGATGGGCGTCGCCATCGCTCAGGCTCCCTCGCGGTACAGGACCTTCTTGATGGCGGCGATGATCTTGGGCGCGTCCGGCTGGGTCGCGTTCTCCAGATTCGCCGCGTACGACATGTTCACATCGAGCCCGGTGACGCGCACGACCGGCGCGTCCAGCTCGTCGAACGCCTGGGACTGGATGAGGTCCACCACGGACGCGCCAATGCCGGCCAGCGCCCAGCCCTCCTCGCAGATGACCGCGCGGTTCGTCTTGCGCACGCTCTTGAGGATGGCCTCCTCGTCCAGCGGACGCAGGGTGCGCAGATCCAACACCTCCACGCTGATGCCTTCCTTCTCCAGGGCCTCGGCGGCCTCCATGCAGAAGTAGTACATCCGGCTCCAGGTGATCAGCGTGACGTCGGTGCCCTCACGCTTCACGTCCGCGACACCCAGCGGGACGATGTGCTCACCCTCCGGCACCTCGCCCTTGAGCGCGTAGAGCCGCTCGCCCTCGAACATGATGACCGGGTTCTCGTCCCGGATGGCGCTCTTGAGCATGCCCTTGGCATCCGCGGGCGTCGCCGGCGCGATGACCTTCAGGCCGGGGAAGTGCGCGTAGTTGGCCTCCAGCGACTGGCTGTGCTGGCTGGACAGACGGCCGCCCGCGCCGCCCGGGCCGCGGAACACGATGGGGCAGCGCAACTGGCCGCCGCTCATGTGGCGCAGCTTGGCCGCGTTGTTGACGATCTGGTCCATCGCCAGGATGGCGAAGTTCCAGGTCATCATCTCCACCACCGGGCGCAGGCCCACGGCGGCGGCGCCCACGCTCAGGCCGGTGAAGCCCAGCTCGCTGATGGGCGCGTCGATGATGCGCGCGCTGCCAAACTTGTCCAGCAGGCCCTGGGACACCTTGAAGGCGCCGTTGTAGCGACCCACTTCCTCGCCAATGAGGAACACATTGGCGTCGCGCTCCATCTCCTCGGCGAGCGCCTGGTTCAACGCTTCGCGATACATCAACTCGGGCATCGTCGGCTCCGAACTCGAAAGGGTTGTGCCTGGGGGGATGGACCCGAGCGCTAGCGGCTCAGGCCCGCCTTCTTGTCAGCCGCCTCGGCCTCTGCGCGAGGCTCCAGGTCCCACGTCACCTTCAGCTCCTGACCGGAGGGGTACTTCGGCCAGTTGGTGACCTTCACGCCCAGCACGCGCTCGCGCGGGCGCACGTCCTCCTCACCCGGCTCCACGATGGTGTCGCGCCACAGCTCTTCCACGCTGGGCTCGGGCGACTCGTCGGCGAACTTCACCGCCGCGTCCACCGTGCGCTTCTCCTCCTCCTCGATGGATTCGAAGTCCGCGTCCGTCAGCCCGAAGCCCTGCTTCAGCGCGTACTCGCGCAGCTTGGGGATGGGGTCGTTGCGGCGCTCGTCCTCCACCTCCTGCTTGGAGCGGTAGTTGGCCGGGTCCGCCATCGAGTGGCCACGGAAGCGGTACGTGTTCGCCTCCATCAGCACGGGACCCTTGCCCGCGCGGCAGTACGCCGCCGCGTCCTTCACCGCCTCGTACATCTTGAGGGCGTCCATGCCGTCCACGGCCTCGCCCCGCATGCCGTACGCGGAGGCGCGCTTGTGGATCTCCGGCACCGCCGACGTGCGCGCGATGGCCGTGCCCATGCCGTAGCGGTTGTTCTCGCAGATGTAGATGACCGGCAGCTTCCACTTCTGCGCCATGTTGAAGGTTTCGTGGAACGCGCCCTGGTTCGCGGCCGCGTCCCCGAAGAAGCACACCGTGACGCGGTCCTCGTTGCGGTAGCGCGCCGCGAAGGCCATGCCGGCCGCGAGCGGAATCTGCCCGCCGACGATGCCGTAGCCCCCGTAGAAGTGGTGCTCGATGTCGAAGATGTGCATCGAGCCGCCCTTGCCCTTGCTGTAGCCGGAGCCCCGGCCGAACAGCTCCGCCATGATCATCCCGGCGTCGCTGCCGCGGGCGAGCGGCTGCCCGTGGTCGCGGTAGGCGGACAGCATGTAGTCATCCGGACGGATGGCCTCGTTGCAGCCGACCGCCACGGCTTCCTGCCCGATGTACAGGTGGCAGAAACCGGCGATCTTCCCCAGCGTGTACTGCTGGCCCGCGCGCTCTTCGAAGCGACGGAGGAGGTACATCTTCCGGTACATCGTCAACAACAGGTCCTTCGAGTACGCGCTGGCCACCGCGGCATGCCTCCGTCTGGGCCGCCCCTGTGGACCCAAGGGGGAAGGGCGGCAACGCCGTGCGCCTCTTAGCGCGCGGCCAAGGGACTTCCAAAGCCTTTCAGAACCACCCTCCGCCGCGCCTTCTTTCAGGCGCGGTGCGTCACGTCCTCCAGGGCAAAGTGGGGCACCGACACGATGCCCTCCAGCAATTCCACAGCCCGGCCGGAATGATCCGTGGCCAGGTGGATGACCGTCGCCTCCGGGAAGCGCTGGCGGTAGTCATTGGCGTGGGTGGGCTCGTTGTCGAACGCGGCCAGCACCGTGCCCATGCGGCCCAGGCGCGCGTGCGCTTCGCGCTTGAAGGCGTCGTCGTCCTCCTTGAGCGTGGGCTTCATCACCAGGTGCACGCGCCCGCCCTCACCGGGGGGCGTCACCATTCCACAGCGCGCCAGGCACGCGATGGTGCCCTCGCGCATGGCCTCGTGGCGGCCCGTCAGGTAGACGACCTGGGCGCCCGTGGCGGCCACCGCCTGCATGAAGGCCCCGGCCCCTTCGATGGCCTCGTCGGACACGCAGTAGGCGCTGGTGAAGAAGCGCTCCTGCCAGAAGGCCCTCGCGTCCGCGAAGAGCTGCTCCACGTCCGCGTCACCCAGGCCGCACGCCCGCATGGCGGCGCGCATGTCCCAGCCCGTCTCCCAGTGGTGGGGTTCGCACGCGGAGAGCAGGACCAGGGCCCGCGCGTCGCCGTACTCGCGCAGGATGCGCGCCTGACGGGGCCGGTTGTCGAAGAGCGTGGAGTCCAGGTCGAACGCGAGCACCGCCTGGGGGCCGAGCGAGCGGGCCCTCGCCAGGATGCCCTTGAGCGTGTCGCGCCAGTCCGGCCGCACGCGTTGCTTGAGGTCTTCAAATGCCATGGACGCCGGAAGATACATGCCCCCGGCGCGGGGCTGGTGCTCAAATCACGCGCCGGCGCGCAGGGCGGCTGGCTGGAGGGGCACGGTCCCTGCGGCCTCCGGGGCCGCCACGGGCTGCGGGAAGTTCTGCATCCGCTGGATGCCGTTGCGGTCCAACACCAGCCGGACCAGCTGCGCGGACTCCTTGCGGCTGCCTGCCTCCAGCACGGTGAAGCGGAACACCAGGTCCACCGGGTAGCGCTTCGCGCCCCGGATGTGGCCCACGGAGAAGTCCTCCAGGTCCACGTACTCCAGCGCGAACTCCGGCTCGTCCATGTCGCGCAGGAAGCGCCCGACGTTGAGGCGGAGGATGTCGGTGACGCCGGTGAGGCCGCGCTCGGAGCGGGGCAGCAGGCGCGCGTCCAGCACGATGCGCTTCTGGTAGCGGATGACCGCTTCGGACAGCTCCCCCTGGGACACGGTGAGGAAGTCGTCGTGCAGCCGCAGGGCGGACACCCCGGCGGGCACCTTCACCGCCGCGCCGTAGTCCACCCGCTCCTCGCAGATGCCGATGGCGCGCGCCGTGACGGGGTCCACCAGGTCCGTGGTGCGGTCGTACAGGTGCGTGGCGGCGAAGCGGCTGAACATGCGCCGC
Source organism: Corallococcus sp. CA047B (assembly GCF_003612065.1). Lineage (NCBI taxonomy): Bacteria > Pseudomonadati > Myxococcota > Myxococcia > Myxococcales > Myxococcaceae > Corallococcus > Corallococcus sp. CA047B. The sequence goes on along the minus strand of NZ_RAWD01000018.1, from coordinate 23,973 downwards.
AGGCCTTCCTTGATGCGGTCCTTCATCATGTAGCCGACCACGGCCACCAGGAAGAAGTTGAGGCTCACCTGCGTGAAGCGCACCTGCGCCCAGAGCGCCACCGACGTGGCGAAGGCCATGGCCACGCCCGCCGCGATGGCGAACAGCACCTCCTCCCAGCCCTGCCGGCGCTGGCGCCGACGCGAGGACAGGAAGAGCACGTTCATGCAGAACTTCTTCAGGAAGCCCAGCCGCTGCATGTACTCCTCGTTGTCCCCAGTGGGACTGAGGACGCTGCGCAGCCGGTGCTCCTTGCGGTAGGACTCCTCGCGCAGCACCGCCTGCATCAGCCCTTTTCGCAGGGGCAGCCACGGCCCGGTGCGCGGCAGCGCGTCCATGTCCGCCACCGCGCGGCGGAAGAACTGCTCCACCAGCAGGCTGACGTACTCGTCCACCAGCCGCAGCGACGCGCGCGTCTTCTCCTGCAGCTTCGACTCGCCCGTCGCGCGCAGCCACACGCGGAAGCGCTCCAGCACCGCCGGCACGCACTCCCCCGCCGAGCGCACCACCATCTCCAGGTCCGCGCGCGCCGCCTCGCCCGTCTTCGCCTCGCAGCGCGTCTCCACCGTGGTGGCGAACCGGCGCAGCGCGCCCCGCAGGACGCACGACAAGAGCTTCGCCTGGTAGACGACGTCCGCCTCCGGCGCCAGCCCCGTGCGCAGCCACGCCTCCAGCTTCAGGAGCGGCGACCCTTCCGACGAGAGGATCTCCGACAGCCCCATCACCGGCGTCTTGAAGCGCACGTAGTTGTGGATGTCCGCGTAGAAGTCCGCGCGCGGGTACGTCTCCGAGTCGATGTTCAGACTCGACGGCAGGAAGAGATAGGCCTCCACGAGGTAGCGCGTCTCGTCCGCACCCGTGGGCTGGTACTCGAGCTTGATCTCGAACTGCTTGCGATCGTGGACGTCGAACCGGCTGTGGAGCGCTTCGGGGGCCTGGGACACAAGCAGCACTTTACGTCACAGGCCTGTCACACGGGAGCCACCCCCTCCGATGGGGTGACGGAGCGTCCGGGGCGGCACACCCCGGAAGCCCTGGGTGCTTCAACCGTTGGTGCCCGTACGAGAGGATCCGCCCGGCACGGCCCCCGGGACGACGTCGCCCACGGGCAGCGGCGCGGCCTTGGGCTGCGGTTTCGCGTTCCACACCCGCGAGGCCAGCACCAGGCCCACCACCGCCAGGGGCAGCATGGCCAGGGGCCAGGGGCGCCAGTTGGCCGGGTCCTTCATCGCGTCGCCCGTGGGCAGGATGCGCCCGTAGACGAGCGCGTGGATGGCCGTGCCCGCGTACACCGCGCCGTCGATGATGCCCACCACGACGCCCGCGTTCTTCTTGCCGCCGAAGTCCATGGTCGCCGTGCCGGACAGCATGCCGTGCACGCCGATGACGCACAGGGACATGAACACCACGGACCAGCCCGCGCCCGGCGTGCCAATCAGGAACACCGCGCCCACCGCGCCCAGGAGCAGGCCCGCGTAGAGCACCGTGGAGACGGGCCCCCGGCGCGAGTCGAAGATGCGGTCGCTGATGACGCCCGCGAACATGCCGCCCAGGATGCCGGCGACGCACGACAGCATGCCCCAGTTGGACGCGACGAACGCGCCGCCCTCGCCCACCGCCTTGGCGTACTTGGGGTACCACTGCATCACCGCGTTGCGCAGGAAGCCGCTGCAGAACTCCACGCCCAGGATGATGAGGATGACGCGGTTGCTCAAGAGCTTCTTGAAGAGCTCCGGCACGGAAGGCGCGGGCCCCGTGTCACCGCTGGACGCATCCTGCGTGTCGAAGTCCGGGTGGCCTGTCTGGGAGGGCGTGTCGCGGATGACGAACGAGTCCAGCACCAGGAAGGCCACGAGCATCCCGGCGGGCACGAAGAACACCCACCACACGGGCGCCGCGTCCGCGATGAAGCGGCACCAGTCGAACGCGAAGTACAGGCCCAGCGAGATGAGGATGCCGAACACGCCGCCCAACTGGCCGCGCTCGCGCACGTGGAACCAGGACGCGTTCACCTTGACGATGGAGACCGCGCCGAAGCTCTGGAAGTACATGTTGACGCTGTAGAGGAACGCAAGCCACGCGACGACGCCGCCCGGCGGCACCCAGCCATTCTTCAGCACCGCGTAGACGACGCCGCCCATGGCCACGTTCGCCGCCGCGGAGCCCGCCGCGGACAGGAGGATGGTGAAGCGCCCCCCCAGCTTGTCCGTCAGCGGGCCGTTGATCAGGAAGGCCACGCCGTAGGTGAGCGTCCCCCAGAAGAAGATGGTCGCGAAGTCCGCGTTGGACGTCTGCTGTCCCATGGCGCTGGTCGCCACGTTGAGGTTGTAGCGCCCCATGTAGAGGAACGCGTACGTGAGCCCCAGCGGGAACCAGTTGAAGAAGCGGCGGCGGCGGAACGCGTCGGTGTGCCCCAGCTCCACGCGCGGCAACCGCGAGAGCACCAGGCCAATGGCCCCGAGCAGGATGACGATGGGCAACAGCTGGGTCAGCCACGGGGGCAGCGACGACATGCGACGAACCTCGCCTGCAGGGGGAATGGACGGGGAGCACCCTACCCCGTCCGTCCGCGCCCCGGAAAGCAGCAAGCCGCATCCGGCGCGTCACCTGCCCCGGCGCATCAGCCCAGCCGGGCGAGCAGCCGCGTCAGGGAGACCTCCGTCTTCGCATCCGCGATGTCGCCGCGCCGGCACGCCTCCAGCACCGCCGCCACCGGGCGCCACTGCAGGTGGATGCCCTCCTCTAGAGGTGAGCCATCGCCCTCGACCTCGCCCTGCTCCACGCCCGTGACGTCCACCGCCGCCGGGAAGACCTTCTCCGACAGGATGCCCGGCGCGAGGAAGAACGCGCCGCCCAAGAGTTGGATGTCCTCCGGCCGCACCGCGTAGCCCGCCTCCTCCTTCACCTCTTCCGCCGCGCGGCGGCGAAGCCCCTCCTCGCCCTTGTCGGAAGGCTCCAGCAGGCCCGCGACGATCTCCTCCACGCGCAGGTAGCTCACCGGGTCCGGCACCGTCATGGACGACGTCTGCTCGCGTCGGAAGTACGCCGCCGGCCGCAGGTTCAAGCGCGTCAGGACTTCCACGTTTCCATCTGACGCGCGGCGGTAGACGAGCACCGACACCGCGTCCAACCGGGGACGGTCCACCACATCCACCCGGTACACCGACGAGGACGAACCGTCCGCGCGCCGGTTGCGGCACCGCAGACGCCGCACTCGGAGGAAACCCTCGTCACAACGCGCCGTGGCGGAGAAATCCTCGATGATCTCGATGTCAGTCACATTGGAACTGCTGGGACGCATGTCTGCCTGCTCTCCTGCTGCCCTGGTAGGTGGAGGTGCCACGGTGGCGTTGCTTGCCCGTGCACCCTTGATCCCGTAGGTTGCGCCGTCCTCAAGTCGTCACTCTCTTGAATCACGGATCCGCCACGAATGTGTCGCGCACTGCTCGGCCTCTTCTGTGCCTGCGCCCTGGCCCTCGCCTCGTGCATGCCTGTGCTGGAAGGCCAGGATTACCACCTCGAAGGTCAAGAGGTGCGTCTTACCCTCCTTCATACCTCTGACATCCACTCGCGGCTCGTCCCGTACGACTTCACCCCCCTGAAGACGGACCAGGACCTGGAGCTCATTCCGGAGGCCGGTCCCTTCGGTGGTGCGACGCGCATGGCGTCCATCCTCAAGCGCGAGCGCAAGCGCGGCGACCGCGTGCTGCACCTGGACTCCGGCGACTGCTTCCAGGGCGCCCCCATCTTCAACGTGAACACGGGCGAGGCGGAGTTCCGCTTCCTGTCCGAGGTCCGTCTGGACGGCGCCGTGGTGGGCAACCACGAGTTCGACGCCGGCGCGCTCAACTTCACGCAGAAGGCGCGCAACTTCGCCAACTTCCCGCTCCTGGCCGCCAACTACCTCTGGGATGATCCGAAGGCCGCGGGCAGCAACGGCACCGCGATGGTGACCGCCCCCTACAGCATCAAGACGGTGAAGGGGCTGCGCGTGGGCGTCATCGGCATGGCCAACATCTCCTCGCTCAACTCCATCGTGGAGGGTGGCAACAGCCTGCAGGTCACCCCGCTGGAGCAGAACGAGGCCGCGCGCGCCTACGTGGAGCTGTTGCGCCCGGTGACGGACCTCATCGTCATCGTCAGCCACCTGGGCCTCACCGAGGACCAGGACCTCATCCAGGGCTACGAGGCCTTCTACGAGTACGGCCGCGCGAAGCCCTTCGTGAACCGCGCGAAGGACGCGTGGACGGTGCTGGAGTGGTTCGGTCCGGAGGGCGACGACAAGTCGGTGGTGCGCGTGCACATCGCGGGCGTCAACGGCATGGACGTGGTGCTGGGCGGCCACCTGCACGTGGTGCTCAACCCCCCGCAGCTCGTCACCGACCCCAGCGGCCGCAAGGTGGTGCTGGCGCACTCGGGCGCGTTCGCCAAGTACGTGGGCCGCCTGGAGCTGGTCGTGAAGATGCCCCAGCAGGAGGGCGCCGACGAGGGCGGCGAGGTCATCAGCCAGGACTACCGCGCGTTCCCCGTGGACGGCCTCTGGTGCAACGAGGCGATGCGCAAGCTGCGCTTCGACGACGCCGAGTTCTGGGATCCGGGCGAGTTCATCCAGCGCCCGGGCGTGCGCGAGGCCATCGAGGAGTGCCGCAAGCAGGAGGATCCGGCCGTCACGGACATGCTGATTCCGTACGTGCTGGGCATGGACTTCAAGCTGCAGCTGACGTCCATCTTCTCCTACGCGCCCATCGACGTGCAGCGCCGCAACAACTCCAACGGCGGTGACTCGCCGCTGGGCAACATCGCCGCGGACTCCATGCGCAAGCGCAACCGCGTGGAAGCGGAGATGGCGCTGACGAACTCGCTGGGCATCCGCGACAACCTCTACGCGGGCGTCGTGACGCAGGAGGCGATGTTCAACGTGTTCCCGTTCGAGAACACCATCAACATCATGTACCTGTCCGGCGTGGAGATGCAGGAGATGTTCGACTTCGTCACCGAGCGCTCCGCCGAGCGCGGGTGCGTGAGCCAGGCGCAGGTCTCCGGCGCGCGCTTCACCATGGACTGCGCCCAGGTGCAGCTCAACGACCTGCGCATCGCCTGCACCCCGCAGACGGTGGCGCAGGACTGCCCCCAGACGGGCCGCGAGGGCCACGCGCCCTGGCAGTGCCTGGAGGACACCAGCGGCTCGCGCTGCTGGGCCCACACGGGCGTGAACATCGAGATCAACGGCAAGCCCCTGGACACCACCGGCACGTACAAGATCGCGGTGAACGACTACATCGCCAAGGGCGGCTCCGGCTTCACGGTGCTCAAGCGCAACACCACGCGCATCGAGACGGGCATCAGCCTGCGCGACTCGCTCATCGGCTACATGCAGGGCTTCTGCTCCTGCAAGGACCTGCTCGACGGCAACGCGACGTCCAGCAACGGCACGCGCTGCGGCTCGCTCGTCAACGGCACGTGGACGGTGGATGAGAAGACGCTGGGCGCCTGCCGCGTGTCCCAGGAGTTCGAGAACGCGCTCAACAAGAAGATTGGAAGCTGCTCCTGCCTGGACCTCGTCAAGCTGCCGGCGGATGCCTCGCAGCGCTGCGGCGTGGCGGACCTGACGCCGGAAGCCATCCAGGCCCAGTGCGCGCTGCCCCAGGGTCCGTACACCGGCCGCTGCACCTGCCGCGACCTGCTGTCCGGGACCAATCCCACCTGCGGCACCGTGACGAGCCAGCTGCGCTCGTTCTGTGAGAAGCCCACTGCCATGCCCATCGCGAATGCCATCGAGGATGGCCGCATCGGGCGGAGGGTGAAGTAATGAAGCGACTTTTGCTCATGACCACGCTGGCCCTCGCGGCCGGCTGCTACACCAAGCAGTCCGAGGAGCCGACCGGACTCACCTCCTTCCGCGTGGAGGTGACGACGGTGACCACCGGCGACTCGTCCGCCGCGCTGCTGCCAGTCGTGAACTCCTGCGCCGCCCGGTACGGCAACGACCAGGCGGCGGTGCCCATCTCCGTGCGCGGCACGCCGGAGTGCCTCTACAGCCTGCCTCGGGGCGACATCGACATCGGCCTGACCATCACCGCGCTGGACGGCAACGGCGGAGAGCTGACGTCCTTCAACGGACCGGTCTCCTTCCGCGTCGTCCCGGGTGACATCACCGGCGACTACAGCAAGCGCTGGGCGCAGTTGACCAATGGCAAGGGCACCGGCAGCGTGCGCGTGGCCCACCTGTACGGCGAGACGCACGTCTGGGTGCAGGACGAGCCCTTCGACCTGGACTACTCGGATGGCGGCGTCGTGGGCGACCTGACCCAGGTCCCCCAGGAGCCCGCCACGCGCACGTTCTCCACGGGCCTGTCCAACGCCATCCGCTTCGAGGAGCCCAGCATCGCCAGCCTCCAGACGCCGCAAGGCGGCCTGGAGACGAGCGTCTTCCTGAAGCAGTTCCTGCGCATCGGGCGCAACCCGGAGGCCGGTGAGCCGCTGGTGCAGAACTGCGACCCGTCGGATCCGAACAACGGCCAGCAGATGAAGCTGCTGGTGACGGGCACGGACTCCAGTGGCTTCTACGTCACGGACATGACCGCCTGCCGCGTGCCGGAGAAGAACGTCACCGGCGCGAACATCCAGACGCCGGAGCCGGATGGCTTCAACCCGGGCCGCTTCAACAGCCTGTACGTCTACAACTACCAGTTCCCGGAAGGCCTGGACTCGGGCGACCTCATCTGGACGCTGTCCGGCACGGTGGCGGAGTTCACCAGCACCACGCAGGTGAGCTTCCCGGCCTGGACGCTGCGGGAGAACGTCCGGCTGCTGCCCCAGAGCGAGTGGAACAAGTACCTGGACCAGGTGCCTCCGGTGGAGATCAACGGCCGGCTGTGCGGCTTCAGCAGTTCGAACTACCTGGACGACCTGCTGTGCGGCTACAGCTACCGCAACTTCAAGATGGAGAGCCTGGAGTCGTCGCTCGTGAAGCTGCGCCGGGTGAAGTTCCCCCGCGTGTTCAAGAACTGCGACGCCAACGGCAACAACGACATGCCCATGTTCTGCCCGGTGGGCAGCGGCGCCGGGCGCTCGTGGACGAACTGCTTCGAGGAGCCGCCGGATGATCCGGACGTTCCGGAGCGCAAGTGCGTCATCGACTGCACGCTGGGCATCGGCGACTTCGCCGGGACCATCTGCGCGGAGCGCACGACGTACACGAACTTCGGCCAGTTCGTGGTGGAGATGAACGCCACGGGCCCGGCTTCCGCCAACCTGGACGCGTCCGTGCCCGGCCGCATCACGAAGCTGACCGCGGGCACCACCTCCGTCAACTCCAACAAGCTCCTGAGCCCGGGCGCCCGGCTCAACCTCGTCTGTGATCAGCCGGTGCGCGTGCGCTTCGGCCCCGACGGCGTGACGGCGGCGGCGGGTGACATGCTGCTCGCGGCCAACGTGCCCCTGGAGTACACCCTCAAGGGCAACGAGACGACGGTCGCGGTGGTGCGGGATGCCACGGCCACCGCCAATGGCACCTGCCAGTTCGCTCCGGATTCGCGCACCCGCATCAGCCTGCAGCTCAAGGACGCGGTGCCGGACCTGAACCCGGACTGCAGCGAAACCGACGCCGACGCGGCGAAGGCCCTCCAGTGCAAGCAGATGCGCGCGGCCACCTTCGACGTCGTGGGACACCTGAAGCACGTGGGCCCCGCGCGGCCCCGCTGGAACGTGTTGCCGCGTGACCAGGACGACCTGTGCTGCTACCCCGGGCCCGGCCTGGAGTGCCCGAAGCCCATCAAGCCGTGCCCGTAGTCTTTCATTCTTAAAAGTCGCATCGCGCCCCGGTGGATACCGGGGCGCTGGGAGGAGCGGTCTCCCCCGGACCGCTTCCTGGAGGGACATTGAAAACGTTGCAGACGCTGGCCCTGATGGGCCTGACAGCTCTTTCCGCGCCCGCATGGGCCGGAGACTTCGTGGACACCCGTTTGTCGTTCGTCTTCGCGGACGACAACGTGCTCGCGGGCGCGGGTGAAACCACGCCCAACAGCCCGAACGCGCGCTTTGGCGCGGGCAACCAGAACACGCAGTTCTACGACAACTTCAACACCAAGTTCTCCGGGTTCGAGTCGCTGTCGAACATCGTGCTCTACAAGCGCATGCCGGCGTTCTTCGAGGGCCTCACCACGGAGGCGGCCCTCACGCTGCTGGTGTTGGAGCGGCCGTCGGGCGGTGTCGACATCCTCGACAACTCCAGCTACGTGCGCCTGAACTACCAGCCGCCCGGCTGGGGTGAGAAGGAAGGCCTTTCGCTCACCGGCTTCCCGGTGTCCGCGGACCGCTTCCGTCTGGGCTACGCGTACCGCATCTCCTGGGGCGGCAGCCCCATCTTCACCAACCGCGCCGCCGCGGCGGGCGTGCCGGGCGCCAAGCTCCAGCTCACCCGCGACCGCTGGTACGCGTACCTGGGCGGCAAGACGGCGCTGGTGCTCAACGACCTGGTGCTGGAGCAGGAGACGCTCTACGGCGTGATGGGCGGCGCCGGCTGGGACATCCTGGAGACGCTGCGCGTCGAAGCGGGCGGCGGCTTCTTCCAGAAGGGCATCGTCCCGGGCCTGGCCAACCAGGGCATCGAGGCGAGCGTCAACGCCGCGGGCGTGTCCGGGCAGATCGTCTACCACGTGGGCGTGCCCGTCGGGACGAGCATCGACTTCCGGCTCTACAAGAACGACCCGGAAATCTACCAGCGCTTCTTCGCGCCGGAGCAGTACCCGGGCGGCCTGTCCTACTCCGTGTCGCTGGAGGGCAGCTACCTGACGCAGACGCTGCAGGACCCCGACACGTTCGGCGCCACCAAGCCCCAGGGCGCCACCGCGCTCGCGCTCCAGGCCCGTGCGAAGTACGACCTGCTGCGCTTCAACGTGCTGGCGCTCTTCCGCAGCCTGTCCTTCATCCAGTTCGACGTGCCGGGCTTCCCGCCGTTCCAGGACTTCCCCACGGGCACGGAGCTGAAGCCGGAGATGTTCGTCGCGGTGGGCGCGGACTACCACCTGCCCAACCTGCACCTGACCCCGGGCGTCATCCTGGGCGTGCAGCAGCCGGCGTCCTTCCGCAGCCCGCAGCCGCTCATTGGCGGCAGCAACCCGCCGCTGGGCATCAGCGGCACGCGCACCGTCGTGGTGCGTGACGCCAACCAGCTGAGCATCCTGCCCAGCACCTGCGGCAGCGGCGTCTGCGAGGCGGAGCCCATCATCTCCGCCAAGGCCACCTTCCGGTGGGACCTGTCCGAGTCCGTGGCCGCCGTGGGCGAGGTCTATTACACCTACGACACCAACCGGACGACGTTCGAGGACGACGTCACCGGCATCGCGCAGCCGAACTTCGAGAAGCCGCACGCGCTGGGCTTCAACACGCTGCTCCAGGCGCGCTTCTAGGCCTTCGCGGCACCGTGGCAAGTCACCGGGGCCCGCCGTTCAACACGGCGGGCCCTTCGTGTTTCCAGGGGACGGCGCTTCAGAGGGCGGACGTCATCCGCACGACTTCATCGAAGGCGGTGAGGCCCTGCGCCAGCTTGCGCACGGCGGCCTCGCGCAGGGTGCGCATGCCGTTCTTCCGCGCGGCCTTCACCAGCTGCTCGTACGGGGCCTCGTGGGCGATGAGCTCCCGCACCTCGTGCGTGGTGGAGACGATTTCGAAGACACCGGTGCGGCCCGAATAGCCGGTGCCCCGGCACCGCACGCACCCCACGCCCTTCATCAGCCGCACCCCGCCCGGCAGCAGCGGCAGGGGCGCCTGGAGCGCCTGGAGTTCATCCGACGTGAGCACCGCCTCCTCCGCGCAGTACACGCAGACGCGGCGGAGCAGGCGCTGGGCCATCACGCCCAACAGGCTCTGCGCCAGGAGGAAGGCCGGCACGCCCAGGTCCTTCATGCGCGCCACCGCGCCCAGCGCGTCGTTGGTGTGCAGCGTGGAGAGCACCAGGTGGCCGGTGAGCGCGGCCTGGAGCGCGTTCTCCGCCGTCTCCGCGTCGCGGATTTCGCCCACCATGATGACGTCCGGGTCCTGGCGCAGGATGTGGCGCAGCGCCCCCGCGAAATCCAGGCCCACCTTGGGCTGCACCTGCACCTGGTTGAAGGCGTCCCACACCATTTCGATGGGGTCTTCAATCGTGGTGACGTTGACGTCCGGGCCCGCCACCGCCTTGAGCGCGGAGTAGAGCGTCGTCGTCTTGCCGCTGCCCGTGGGGCCCGTCACCAGGATGAGGCCATGGGGTTGGTCGATCCACGATTCGAAGTGGCCCTTCTCGTCCGGTTCGAACCCCAGCTGGGCGATGTCCTGCACCAGCGTCTCCGGGTCGAAGATGCGGATGACCACCTTCTCGCCGAAGGCGGTGGGCAGCGTGGAGACGCGCAACTCCACCTCGCGGCCGTCGCGCTCCGTCTTGATGCGGCCATCCTGGGGACGGCGCTTCTCGGAGATGTCGATGCGCGAGAGCATCTTCACGCGCGACACGATGGGCGGATGCACCTGCGCGGGCAGCGAGTACACGGGGTGCAGGACGCCGTCGATGCGCAGCCGCACCACGCTGGTGTTGCGCTTGGGTTCGATGTGGATGTCCGACGCGCGGTTGTCGAACGCGTAGCGCAGCAGGTAGTCCACCGCCTGCACCACCGGCCGGTCGGACGCTTCCAGCTCCTGGGTGCCGCTGAGCGACACCAGCTGCTCGAAGTTGCCCATCTGCTGCTGCGCCTGCGCGCCGCCGAAGTCGTCCGCCGCGCGCGCCAGCGTCTTCTTGAAGCCGTAGATGTCCGCGATGGACTTGAGGATGTCCCCCTTCGCCGACAGCACCGGCTCCACCGGTTCGCCGGTGAGCCGGTGGAAGCTTTCGAACAGCTCGCGGTCGAAGGGGTTGGCCACCGCCACGCGCAGCCGCCCCTGCTCCGTGCGCTCCAGCGGCAGCAGCACGTGCTTCTGCGCGTAGGGCCGGGACACGGTGCGGGTGGCCAGCGCCATGTCCATCTTCAGCGGATCCAGCTTGCGGTATTCCAGCCCGGCCGCGCGCGCGGCGGCCTCCGTGACGCGGTCCTCGTCCAGCACGCCCCGCCCGCCCGGCGCGGGAATCTGGAAGGCCGCGATGATCTCCACGGGCGACACGTCGTAGCGGGCCGCGTCCTTGCCCGCCCCACCCTGCGCCTTGAGCACCCGGGCCCGCGCCGCAGGCTCACGCACCAGCACCTCCTGCGCCTGCTGCGGGGTCAGCAGGCGCTGGGCCACCATCGCCTCCAGCACGAAGGCGATGGTGAAGTCCGTGCTGCTTCGGGACGGGACGCTGCCGCCGGGGGGTATCGCCTGGGTCAACCGTTCCTCCTCTTGCGGGTGGCCAGCAGCAACACCCCGAGCCCCGCGAGGAATGCCGCGGCGGAGGTGGGCGCGCCCTGGCAGCCACAGCCATCCGGCCCGTTCGTGGTCGGGCCCGTCCCGCCGTCCGTGGGGGGCGGCGGGGGAACACCGCCGTCACCACACAGCGCGCAGGTGCCGCCATCCGACGGGGCGAACGGGTCGTAGCACTGGCCGCTGCTGCCGCAGTAGAGGCCGTTGGGGCAGTCCTGGCTGGTGCGGCACGCGGCGATGCAGGCGGCGCCCTGCTCGAACGGGGTGCACTGCAGGGGAGAAGCGCAGGTGCCCTGCTCGCAGTCGCGGAAGCAGAAGCGCTCGCTGGCCGTCCCCGCTGAACGGCAGGTGTTGCCCGGGCTGCACGTGCACGCGTCCACGGAGCACGGCTGCGCGCAGACGCCCTGCGTATTGCCGTTGAGCTTCAGGCACACCTGGTTGGTGCCGCATTCGGTGTCCTGGGCGCAGGGCTCGCCCACGTTCCGGGGACCCTGCTGTTCCTTGATGCACGCGTGATCACACGTGCGGCAGGCGGAGTTGGAGCCGCAGTCGCTGTTGGTGGCGCAGTCGGCGATGCAGGCATTGCCCTCCGGCAGCGGCGCGCACGAATAGCCGGTGCGACAGTCCGCGGTCCCCGGACGACAGTCATCCAGACAGCGCTTGCCGAGCGAGCCCACGGTGGCGCACGTGGCGCCCCGGGGGCAGTCCCTGTTCGCCGTGCAGGCCTGGGAGCAGTAGCCATCACGCCAGCCGGGGAAGCCTTCCGTCTGCTGCGCGGTGGTGAGGCAGCGCGACACCACGGCGCCGCACTGCGAGTCCGCCGTGCAGGCCGCGCCCACGCGCGTCGTCGCGCCCGCCACCGCCGGAAGACACGCGAAGGAGGAGCCCGGGACGACACTGGAGGCGCGGCACTCGTAGGGCGCGGGGCACGCGCCCGGCACGCCATCCGGACAGGCCTTGGTGCAGATGTTCAGCGTGGCGCCGCTGGTGGTGGACTGGGTCGCGGCGCAGGTCAGGCCCTGGGAGCAACTGTTCGACACGCAGGGGGAGCCCACTCCGCCCGTCTGCGGATAGCGCTGGCACAGCGCGCCCCGGTCGTAGGCGGTGATGGTGCGCCGCTGCTGCCCGGGAAGGAGCCGGGCGCCCATGACGGCCTCGAAGCTGGAATTGTAGGTGTCCGCCAATCCAAGGCAGTGGCCAATCTCACGCATCACCACCGTCTGGAGGTCCAGGAAGTCCACGGGCGTGGTGTCGGCCGTGGTGAACTTGAAGTCCACGGCGTTGAGGAAGATGTCGCACTGGTACACGTAGCCGTTGTGGATCAGGGGGACGGCGGCGGAGGTGCTCAGCTCCCCGTTGAGCACGTCGCCGTACGCGGTGTCGGAGCGGTCCGTCACCCAGATGGCCGCGACGTTGAACGTGTCGTAGCGGTCGCGCACGTCCGGGATGGAGCCCTGCGCATAGGTGAAGGCGGGCCAGGCGCAGTCCACGTCCTGCCAGGCCTGGAAGGAGGCCTTCACGACGTCCGTCACCCGGCTCAGTTCGTTGCCACCGGGCCGGCTGACGCGGGAGTCCACGTAGTACCGGAACGGGTCCTGGCTGTTGTTGAGGACCCAGTGGTCCAGGTACTGGAAGTCCGACGGGATCGGATCGTTCTGCGCGCTCGCCGTCGCGGCCAGCGCCAGCAGTCCGAGCAGGAAGACACTCCGCTGCAAGCCACGCATCATCACCCGCACCTTTTCGCGTCACGCACGCGCGGGCGCCTGACTGGCACCCGGAGCGTCACCGGGCGGGCATTCTAGCCGTGAACGGCGCGGACGGTGGCATCCACGAGCGCTTCGGGCGTGGGGCGCTCCGCGACCGTGGCCACGTCGATGCCCAGCTGCCCCAGCGCGGTCGCCGTGGTGGGGCCAATGGCCACCACCTTCGCGGACGCCAGCGGCTCACGCCCCGCGCCCTCCAGGAAGGCCTCCGCGGTGCGCGGCGAGGCGAAGAGCACCACCTGCGGCGGCGCCTCCGACAGGTGGGCCAGCGCCTCCGGCGGCAGGGGCGCGGGCGTGGAGCGGTAGGCCGTCACGCGCGTGACGCGCACGCCCAGGTCGCGCAGGCCGTCCTCCAGCTCGCGCCGGCCCTCCTCCGCGGACGGCAGGAGCACGTCGTCGTCGGGGCCGAGCAGGTCCCTCAGCGCGGTGAACAGCGCCACGCCCGTGCCCTCCGTGGGCTCGGCGGCCACCGTCAGGCCAAAGGCTTCCACCGTCCTCGCGGTGCGCGGCCCCACCGCGGCCAGCTTCACGCGCGACAGCCGGTCCAACGTGCCGGCCAGCCGCAGGGCCTCCAGGAAGGACTCCACGGCGGAGGGACTGGCGAACACCACCCAGTGGTAGCGCTGCACGTGCTCGGCCGCGGACGCGAGCGGCCGGGGGTCCTCCGGGGGGCGCAACTCCAGCAGCGGAAGGCTGAAGACATCCGCGCCTTCGTCCTCCAGCAGGAAGCACAGCTCCTCGGCCCGCTCACGCGGGCGTGTCACCAAAACTCGGATGCCTTCCAGTCGCCGGTCCACGGGCCGGCACTCTAGGCGCGGGACGCGCCGTCGCGTCGGCCGAAATCGCGCAGGATGTCCCCCGCGCCCTGCGACAGCAGTTCATCCGCCAGCGCTTCGCCCAGCCGCTCCGCCTCCGCGACGGGGCCCTTCACCTCACCCCGCACCACGCGTGTGCCATCCGGACGGCCCACCAGCCCGCGCAGGTGGACCTGTCCGTCCGCCACCGTGGCATGGCCCGCCAAGGGCACGGAGCAGCCGCCCTCCAGCTTCGCCAGGAAGGCCCGCTCGGCCCGCACGGCGCCGCGCGTGGTGAGGTCCTCCAGGGGCGCCAGCAGCGCGCGCACGTCCGCGTCCGCGTCGCGACACTGGATGGCCAGCACGCCCTGCCCCACCGCGGGCAGGCTGTCCGCCACGGACACCACCTGCGTGATGTGGTGGTCCAGGCCCAGGCGCTTCAAGCCCGCCGCGGCGAGCATCGCGCCCGCGAGCCCCAGCTCGCGCGTCTTCTGCAGCCGCGTCTGCACGTTGCCGCGCAGGGAGACGATCTCCAGGTCCGGACGGCGCGAGCGCAGGATGCAGCTGCGGCGCAGGGACGACGTGCCCACCTTCGCGCCCGCCGGCAGCAATTCCAGCGTGTGTCCCTCCGGGCTGCAGAACGCGTCGCGCGGATCCTCGCGCGCCGGCACCGCTGCCAATATCAGACCGTCCGGGAACACCGACGTCATGTCCTTGAGGCTGTGCACCGCCACGTCCGCGCGGCCATCCAGCAGGGCCTGCTCAATCTCCTTCACGAACAGCCCCTTGCCCCCCACGGCGGACAGCGGCGCGGAGAGGAAGCGGTCGCCCTCGGTGGTCATCTCCACCAGCGACACCTCCAGGCCCGGGTTTCGCGCGGTGAGCAGCGACGCCACGTGCCGCGCCTGCCAGAGCGCCAGCGGGCTCTGCCGCGTCGCGATCCTCACGGCCTTCATCGCCGGCTCCCCGCGGCCACCACGTGGTTCGTCAGGGATTCGGACTCCGGCTCCGGCGCGATGGCGGCGGCCTCCTCCTCCGTCAGGCCGAACAGCTCCGCGGCGGCGCCCGCCAGACGGTTGCCTTCACCCTGCGGCCCCACGGCGCGCAGCCGCGCGGTGGGCTCATGCAACAGCTTGTTCACGATGGCGCGCCCCATGGCCTCGATGCTCTTGCGTTGCTTGTCGGTGAGCCCGTCGCCCAATCCCAGGAGCGTGCGCTCCACCTCCGCCCGCGCGATGCCCTCCGCGCGCTGACGCAGCCGGGCCAGCACGGGCATGCCTTCACGCAGCGCGCGCTCCCGGGCGAAGCGCGCCACCTCCTGCGCCACCAGCCCGCCCGCCTTGTGCGCTTCCTCCGCGCGCTGGGCGGCGTTGTCCGCGACGAACTTCTGGATGTCATCCACGTCGTACGCGTGCACCCAGTCCAGCGTGCCCACCGCCGGGTCGATGTCGCGCGGCACCGCCAGGTCCACCATGAACAGCGGCCGGCCCCGGCGCGCCTTGCCCAGCGCCCCCACGTTCTCGCGGGTGAACAGCGGCACCGGCGACGCGGTGCTCGTCACCACCACGTCCGCGGCCGCCAGCAGCGTGAACAACTCCTCGAAGGGCCGGGCGACGCCGCCCACCTCCGCCACCAGGGCCTCCGCGCGGGCCAGCGTGCGGTTGGTCACCACGAGCTTCCCCGCGCCGGCGTTCATCAGGTGCCGCGCCGCCAGTTCGCCCATCTCCCCGGCGCCCACCACCAGCACCGTCTTGTCCTTGAGCCCGTCGAACACCTTGCTCGCCAGTTGCACCGCCGCGGACGCCATGGACGTGGCCGCGCGCCCCACCGCCGTCTCCGTGCGCACGCGCTTGGCGCAGCCGAACGCCGCCGCGCACGCGCGCGTCATCTCCCCGCGCACCGCGCCCGCGCCCTGGCCGCGCTCGAAGGCGTCCTTCACCTGACCCAGAATCTGCGCTTCGCCCAGCACCATGGAGTCCAGGCTGGAGGCCACGCGGAACAGGTGCACGAGCGCCGCCTCGCCCTGGTGTTCGTAGAGGTGCTCCATCGCCTCCGCGCCCCCCAGGGACCGCAGGGTTTCATGCGCGCGCTCCCGCGCCTGCTCCGCGCTGGGCGCCGCCAGATACACCTCCACGCGGTTGCACGTGGACACCCAGAGCGCTTCCACCGGCGCCTGCGCCAGCCGCTGCAACACTTCCGTCTGCCGGGCTTCGGGCAATGCCAACCGCTCCCGGATGCCCAGGGGCGCGGTGCGGTGGGAGACGCCAATACAGATGAATTCCATGGCTACGGCATCCCCGGGCCAGCGGCGGACAGATCGTAGGACGACAGGAAGGAGACCAGCACCAGACAGAAGCCCGCCATGGTGAGCAGGGCGACGCGACGGCCGCGCCAACCGGCGAAGATGCGGGCGTTGACGAGCGCGGCGAAGACGCCCCAGGCAATGAACGTGGCGAGCTGCTTGGCGTCGAAGTGCCACGCCAGCCCCGGCACCGTGGAGACGAACAGCGCCCCGGTCGCCAGCGTCAGCGACAGCGCGATGAAACCCCACACCACCAGCCGCCGGTTGAGCGTGTCCAGGAACTCCAGTGAAGGCAGCCGCGCGAACAACAACCCGAAGTGCTTGGTCTTCACCTGCCGCTCCATCAGCAGGTACATCACGCCCACCCCCGCGGCCACGCCAAACGCCGTCATGCCCAGGAGCGCGATGGTGACATGCACCGGCAGGAGCGGCTGGCGGACCTCCGCCGGCAGCGGCGCCGGGCCGCCATGCAACAACATCCCGATGAGCATCACCGCCACCGCCAGCGGCGTGAGGAACGCGCCGATGACAGGTTTGCGGTAGCGCACATCCAACGCCAGGAACAGCGCCAGCAGCAGGAAGGCGAAGGTGGACAGGCCCTGCGCGGGCCCCACCAGCCGGCCCCCCTGGACCCCCATCATTTCGACGAGGGCAACGCAATGCATCAGGAGCCCGGTCCCCACGAGCACCCGCCCGGACACGGCGAGCACCTGCGACTGGCGCACCAGGTAGGCAAGGTAGACGAGCGCGGCCAGCCCGTAGGCGTGGCAGGCGAGTGAGACGAGCGTGTGGCTCATGGCGGCAGGCTCATAACCCCGGCCGAGGAGGCATTCAGCCCACCCTCAACCCATTTTATTGAGAATGAAGGCCGCCAGCAGATCGGTCTCCGAGTTCGGCTTGCGTTCCGGAGAAGGCGCGCTCACTTCAGCGACATAGCCCGGAACGACCTCGTACGCGGAGTCCCCCACCAGGATGGAGTCGGCCATCTGTTCGGCCCCCAGCCGGCCGAGCTGCTCCTCCGTCTTCACCTTCGACACCAGCTGGTGGGTGTCCTCCCCGGACACCAGCTGCACGACGTGAACGGCCGGAGCAAGGGGCCAGTCGGTCCCTCCCTCGGCGGCCACCACCAGCCGTCCTTCGCGCAGGTCTGCTTTGTCCGCCAGCGCCCACTCCTCGAGCTGCGCCTGGGACAGGAAGAGCTTCGTCACGTCGTCCAGTCTACACCACCGCCCCTCCCGGGGGGCCGCGAAATGGGTGCAACCCCCTGGCACCCTCCGCATCCGTTCAACGGGGGGCCGGGCCGGATCCCGCTGCTTGCGGGGCCCCCGGACGCGTACTAACAGGGCGCGCGTCGGCAGGTGTGGGACCGCCCCGAGGAGACGACATGGCTGGCGAAGTGAAGGACATCAAGGATTCGGACTTCCAGAAGCTGGTGCTGGACTCACAGGAGCCCGTGCTCGTGGACTTCTGGGCCACCTGGTGCGCGCCCTGCCGGGCCATCGCACCCTCCGTGGTGGCGCTGTCCGAGCAGTACAAGGGCAAGGTGAGCTTCACGAAGATGAACATCGACGAGAACCAGGACACGCCCCAGAAGTACGGCATCCGCTCCATCCCCACCCTGCTGCTCTTCAAGGGCGGCAAGGTCGTGGAGCAGATCGTCGGCGCGGTCCCCAAGTCTCGCATCGAGGACGCCGTCAAGAAGAGCCTCTAGCCGCACGGGCGAACAGGCCCTCCCGTCCCCTCCCACCGATGACGCACCTGGTCCTCCACCAGGCTTCGCGCGCGGTGCGAGGGGACGTTTCATGTCCGGCGCCCCTTTGTGCATCCCGGCAGAAGACACCCGGCTGTGACACGGTGCGCGTTCGATATGTCTGTAGAAAGACAACTCACCGCGACGGTAAGGGCTTTCACGTACCGGGTGCCAAACGCCCCTCACGGTTGCCGTTTCTCTGGTGTTGAGACAAATGCCCTGGCAGGACGGTGGGACGATCCTCCCGTCATGTTTTGTTCAACAGACATTGAAACTGCATTGCGAGTCAAACAAGACCCTGACGTGTCTTGTTGACAGAGTTCGCCACACCAGACAGAAGACAAAAGTACACGCCTGTCTTGATTGGCGAGTTTCAACAGGAGTTCTTCATGGCACGCCTTCGCAAAGAATTGACCTCGCAAGCGCCGCTGACCCCTGCCCTGACGTCGTGGGCGGAGGCGTTGGGTGACGCCATCGGCCGCGGCATGCTGCGCGCGCTGAACACGGGGATGCCGGGAATGGGCAGCGTGGCGCCGTCGCCGGGCAACGGCGCGGTGATGGCGGGCCGCCGCCGGGGCCGTCCGCCGAAGACGGTCGCGGGCGGGCCGGTGCCCATGGATCGCCGCTGCACGGTGAATGGCTGCACCCGCGAGCAGCGCTCCAAGGGCCTGTGCTCCGCGCACTACCAGGCCGAGCGTCGGCGGCAGATCGCCACCGGCAAGCCCGCCTGAGCCTCCTGGGACCTACTCACCGCGCCAGGGGTCTCCAGGCGTGGTGGCCTTGAGCAGCTCCCAGGCCGCCATCACGTCGATGACCCGCTCCAGCTCATTGGGCAGGGAGCGGGCGCGGGCGGATTTGAGATAGTCCTCCGTGAAGGCACGCAGGCGCGCGCCCAGGAAGAGCCGGGCCAGCGCCACCTCCGTCTGACCGGAGAAGTCCAGGAAGCGCAGGGCGAAGCCACTCTTGCCCTCCTCCTCCGGTCCCCGCTCCTCCCGGACGATCTCCGCGCGGGTCTCCACGGGCGCCGCGCCTTCCTCCAGGGCGAAGCGCGCGCGCACCACGGTGCCCATGGGCAGGAAGAACGTGCTCGCCAGGAACGCGCCGCTGACGCTCACGTTGATGGAGACGAGGTTGGCGGAGAAGCGCCGGCCCCCTTCCCCATCATCCATCCAGAGGTCGAAGTGGGTGGCCAGCTTCGCGCGCGGGAAGTGCCGGTGCTCCGGCTCGCCCTGATTCATCTCGATGCGCGGGGCCACGCCGGGCGTGGGCACGACGCGTGAGGCCCCGACTCCCACGGGCGGGACATACGCGCGCGGCGCCACCGCGCCCTCCAGCTCCCGGACCTCGGAGCTGGCCTTCACGGTCCCCTTCCTCTGCACCATCGAAGCCTCCGGCCGTCGTCAGAACATGTGACGGCGCATGCTGATGTTCACCAGCAGCCCGATGCACAGCATCACCGACAGCATCGAGGAGCCGCCATAGCTCATGAGGGGCAGCGTGATGCCCGTCACCGGCAACAGGCCAATGACCATGCCGATGTTTTCGAACACCTGCCAGAAAAGTGTGGCCACCACCCCTACGGCAACGAACGCTCCAAAACGATCCCGCGCGCTGAAGCCCACCCCCAGCCCGAGGATGAAGATGCCGCCGTAGAGCAGCAAGAGCAGCAAGCATGAGAAGAAGCCGTGCTCCTCGGCCCACACGGAAAAGATGAAGTCCGTGTGCTGTTCCGGCAGGAAACGCAGACCTGTCTGGGTTCCTTCGCGCCAGCCCTTGCCGGTGAGGCCGCCGCTGCCCACGGCAATCTTGGATTGCGCGGCGTGGTAGCCGGAGCCGCGCAGGTCCGCCTCGGGGTCCAACCATCCGGAGATGCGCTGGCTCTGGTGCTTCTTCAGGTGGTGGCGCACGACGGTGGAGCGCGGTTCGGGCATCTCCCGCACGTAGTCGTTCCAGATGATGAGGCCGCCCACCAGCACGCCCAGCACCAGCGTGCCGGCCAGATACCAGCGCACCTTGCCGAAGAGGATGACGGTGCCGGAGGACAGGAAGATCATCAGCGCCGTGCCCAGGTCCGGCTGCACCAGCACCAGCACGAAGGGCACCATCACCACCAGCACCGGCTTCCACAGGCGCACGAGCCCGTAGGACGGTTGGTTGGGCTGGAAGTCGTCGTGGTAGACCTTGGCGAGCATCAGCACGACGCCAATCTTCATGAACTCCGCGGGCTGCAGGCGGAACGGGCCGATGACGAACCAGCTCTCCGCGCCCTTCGCCGTGTGGCCGAAGACGCGCAGCGCCAGCAGCGCCAGGATGTTGGCCACGTAGATGGGAAAGGCCATCCGCTGGATCCAGCGGTAGTCCACCAGGCACACCATCAGCACCGCACCCAGGCCCACGGCCAGGTAGAGCGCCTGGCTCGTCCAGACGGGCGCCATGGGGGGCCGGGCCGCGGACGCCAGGTTCCAGATGCCCAGCAGGCACACGCCCAGGACGCAGATGACGAGCCCCCACGGCACGTGGGGCATCATCCGGCGCTCAATCCGCAGTTGCACTGTCGTCTCCGGTTTCAGAGGGCGGCTGGATGGGCTCCCCCGGCAGGTTCACCCGGGGCGGCGGCACCACGCTGCGCGTGAGCGCGGTGGGGTCCAGGGTGGGCGCCGGGGGCAGCGACGGCGTGTAGGGCTGGTTGGCGCGAGGCAGGGGTGACGTGGCGTCCTCCGCCTTCAACTCGAAGTACTTCTTCATCACGGCCATCGCCGTGGGCGCCGCGTCCACGCCGCCGTGGCCACCGTGCTCGTTGAGCACCACCACGGCCAGCTCCGGCTTGTCCGCCGGCACGAAGCCCGCGAACCACGCGTGGTCGCGCTCGAAGTAGCTCATCTGGTGCGTCTTGAGACGGATGGCGCCGATGCGCGCCACCTGCGCGGTGCCCGTCTTCGCCGCGACGGACATCTCCGGCGGCAGGCCCGACTTCAGCTTCGCGCGGTACGCGGTGCCACCGGGCTCCTGCGCCACCGCGACGAGTCCCTCCACGATGGCCTTCAGGTGCGCGGGGTTGATCTCCACGCGGCTGACCACCTCCGGCTTGAACTCCTCCATCACCTGGCCGTCCAGGTTCTCCAGCCGCTGCACCATCTGCGGCTTGTAGAGCTTCCCACCGTTGGCGAGCGCCGCGTACACCAGGGCCAGTTGCAGCGGCGTCACGTTGACGTCGCCCTGGCCCATGGCGCTGTTGAGCGCCATGCCCTTGGTGTAGCCGCCGGGGGACGCCTTGTCGTGGTACGCGCTGGACGGCATGATGCCGGGCACCTCCGCCACGACGCCGATGCCGGTGGGATGGCCCAGGCCCAGCGACTTGCCCATCTCCGCGATGGGGTCCAGGCCGATGGTGTCCGCGACCTTGTAGAACCACACATCACACGACGCCTTCATCGCGCCCTTGCCGTCCAGAGGCCCGTGGCCGCTGTCCTTGTGGCAGCGCCAGACGCGTGCGCCCAGCCGGTAGCCGCCGGAGCACTGCACCACCGTCTCCGGACGGAACACGCCGGACTTGAAGGCGGCCAGTTGGGTCACGACCTTGAACGTGGAGCCCGGGCTGTAGTGCTCGGCCGCCACGCGGTTGATCATCGGGTGGAGCGGGTCCCTTGCCAGCGTGGCCATCTGCGACGGCGTCACGCGGCCCGTGAGGAGGTTGGGGTCGAAGCCGGGACGGGACACCAGCGCCTTGATGAAGCCGGTGTTCACGTCGATGGCCACCACCGCGCCCGTCACGCCCGGGAAGGCGCGCTCCGCCGCTTCCTGCAGGCGCATGTCGATGGAGAGCACCAGGTTGCCGCCGGCCGTGGGCGGAATCACCGAGTTCTCCCCCAGCTTCTCGTTGAGCTCCTCAATCGTCTGGCCGCGCGCGTTCACCACTTCCTTGCGCACGCCGTCCTGGCCCCGCAGCTTGGATTCGAAGTAGCGCTCCAGGCCCCGCCGGCCGATGTAGTCCCCCAGCGCGTACTTCGCGCCGTCCCCGTTGAGGCGCTCCAGCTCTTCCTGGGTGATTTCGTTCATGTAGCCCAGCACGTGCGACAGCACCATGTCCGCGCGGTAGTTGCGGTGCGGCACGGGCACCACCTCCACGCCGTCCAGGATGTCGCGCCGGGCGTTGAGCCGGTCGTACTCGTCGCGCGTCAGGTCCACCCGCACGGGCACCGGCATGAAGGGCGCGTTCCTGCGGCTTGCGCGCACCAGGTCCTCGATCTTCTTGCGCTGCTCGGGATCCCAATTGAGCAGCTCGCCCAGGCGCGGAATCACCTGCTCGAAGCAGTCCGTGCAGAAGGCGGGCGTGACGAAGGCGTCGAAGGACGGACGGCTGTCCACCAGGATGGTGCCGCGCGCGTCCTTGATGACGCCACGGTCCGCGCGCAGGCGCACCTCCTTCACGAAGTTCGCCACGCTCTTGGCGGCGTACTCCTCATGGCGGATGAGCTGCAGGCGGTAGAGCTGGATGGCCAGCGCCACGATGCCCAGCGACATCGCCAGGCCCAGCCACAGGAAGCGGCGCTTCAGGTCGCGGCCCGGGGTGGTGTTGCCAATCGTCGGAGGCGTCAACGGAGCAACCCCGCCGGCCGCTCCTGCGCCACTTCAAAGCGCTTGAAGAGCGGGAAGAGCACCAGCGCCGCCAGACCCGTGAGCGCCAGTTGCACCGGCATCCCCGCGAACAGCGGCACCGTGGAGCCCTCCTTCACCGTGAGCCAGGTGAAGAACGTGGACAGGAGCGCATGTCCCAGGTCCGCGCCCATGGTGAACAGCGCGAAGGCCACCGGGCCGCGCACATCCACGAACGACGCCACCAGCCGGCCCACCAGGAAGGTGAACACCGCCAGGAACGTGAACAGGCCGGTGGGCTGGCCGCTCATCAGGTCCAGGAGGTAGCCCACCGCGAAGGCGGAGCACGCGCCCTCCGTGAGCGTCGCGCGCAGCGCGAGGAAGGCCACCAGTACCACCGTGACGTCCACGCGGCCCAGCACCAGCCCCGCCTGCTGGACGAACACCGACTCCAATGTGAGCAACGCCAGCGCGAGGGCCACTGTCACCAGGAACTTCATTTCTGCACGCCCTCCACCATGGGCCCGTTGGAGCCCATCTCACCGTAGGGACTGCCTACCACGAGCACCTCCTCCAGCCGGCTGGTGTCCACCGCCGGCTGGATGTCCGCCCCCTGGAACATGCCGTGCTCCTTCTTCTCCAGCTGCGTCACCCGCCCCACCACCAGCCCCGGCGGATAGATGCCGTCCGTGCCGGCGGTGATGATGAGGTCGCCGTTCTCCACGTCCTCCGTGCGCAGCATGTTCTCCAGGTTCAGGGGGCCGTTGCCCGCGCCCGCCGCGGTGCCGCGCGCCCGCGAGCGCTGCACCCGCACCGCCACCCGGCTCTGCGGGTCCGTCACCAGCGCCACGTCCGCGTAGCCGCCCGTGGACCGGATGACCTGCCCCACGATGCCGTCCGGCGTCACCACCGACATGCCCCGGAACACCCCGTCCTTCTCCCCGCTGCTGATCCGCACCGACAAGAGCTTCGCCACCGGGTTGACGCCCACCACCCGGGCCGGAATCTCCGGGCCCGGCGCCGCCTCTGAATAGGACAAGAGCTTGCGCAGCCGCCCGTTCTCAGACCGCGTCTCCCCCAGCACCTGCACCGTGGCCCTCAACTGGAGGTTCTCCAGCCGCAGCGCGTCATTGTCCTGGCGCACGCCGCGCAGGTCCAGGTAGTTGCGCACCGTTGCGACAATGCCCTCGATGCCGGCGGTGAGGCCCTGCTGCACGGGCGCCGTCAGGGCGATGACGCCCCGGTCGATGAAATTCGGATCCCTGCCCCGCCGCCCGCCCAGCAAAAAGGCGCCGAGCGGATACAGGAGGAGGGCGACCACGAGAAGGAAGCGGCGGTACCGCTTGAGAAGAGACAGCACGGACG
>NZ_RAWD01000189.1:0-19291 GCF_003612065.1 Corallococcus sp. CA047B | reverse complement strand
GGGGGAGGCAGCAGGGGCCGTCGTGGGGCTGCCACGCGTCTCCCAGCTTCCAGAGTCGAGTGTCAGCAGCGCCAGCGGGGTGAACAGCGCGTACGTCACCGGCATCAGCAGGGCCATGGGCAGGAAGCTGGCCCCGGGCACGCGCCGGTCCTCGGGCAGGTGGCGCGTCTCCATCCGGTAGATGAAGCCCAGCAGGCCAATCACCAGGAAGTGGAACGCGAGGATGTCCCAGAACTCTCCGTTGAGGAGGTTGTGGACGATGACCACCGGATAGGACAACAGCAGCGCCAATTGCGACACGTAGTGCACCGTGATGACCGGGTGCAGGCGCCACGCGTGCGACAGGCCGGAGAGCAGGTCCACCAGGTTGGAGCGCCGCCAGCGAAGCTGCTGGGAGAAGTAGCCCGACAGCGTGGACGGCGCCGCGGTGAAACAGAACGCGTCCAGCGTGTAGACCGTCTCGTAGTCGTGCTTGACGATCTGCCGGGTGAGGAAGCGGTCCTCGCCGTACTTGATGGGGACGCCCGCGATGGCGCGCGCCTCCAGGATGGGCTCCAACTGGAGCAGCACGTGGCGGCGGTAGGCCGTCAGGCAGCCGGACAGGCACATCACCTGACGGAACGAACGCTCCAGGTCCTTCAGCCACTGCTGGGCGAAGTGGAACTTGATTTCAATCATCCGTGTCATCCAGTTCTGATGACGGTTGGTGACGAAGGTGCGCCCGCCGACGGCCGCGACGTTCGGGTGGACGAAGCGGCGGATGAGCTGGCGCACGGCGCCCTTGTCCACCACCACGTCCGAGTCCACGGAGACGATGATCTCCGCGTCCACCGCCGCGCGGACGCCCCGGTTGATGCCCTTGCGCTTGCCCATGTTCTCCGGGTTGCGCATCACGCGGACATTCGGGTGGCCCTCCGCGGCCTTGTTCGCCCAGGCGACACTGTCGTCGCGCGAGCAGTCATCCACGACGATGATCTCCAGCAGCTCGCGCGGGTAGTCCTGCTCCAGCAGCGCGCGCACCGTGTGGAAGATGCCTTCGCCTTCGTTGAAGAGTGGAACGACGATCGCGACCCGGGGACGGTAGGTGTCGTCCACGCGTTCAAACCGCTTTCCCTTCAGCCGCCGCAGCAGCGGCCCCAGGATGTAGCGGTTCATCAGGACCACGATGAACAGCAAATGGATGGGAAACAATTCCATCGGCCCCGCCCCCCTGACGCCCACGCCCAAACCCAGACGGCCGCTCCACCCATGTGAAGCGTCCGGAAGGTTGGGGGTCCTCACGCGTCACGCCAACTGCCCGGGACCCGTGGGCAGCCGGCTGACGGGAAGTGGGCAGGGGATCAGGGGGCCAGCATCGGGCACCTGCTCCAGGCGCCCCTCCAACTCCCCCCTCTTTGGTAGCGGCTCCGTCTGCGTCGTGCTGAAGGGACGAACTCCATGACAATGACGAAAAAATCCCGAGGACTGCGCCACCTCGCACTCCCCCTCATAATCGCCCTGACCGTGAGCTGCGCAACCGCGACGTGCCTCGACAGCGAGACGTGCTGTGTGCAGGCCCATCCTGCGAACCCCGCCGTGTGTGGCCTCACCGACGCAGAGGCCGCCGCCGTTCTGGCTGCTGCCGCTACCGCCGCCGCGGTAGTCGGCGCCACGCCCAGCGCCGTGGACGACCCAGACGACGGTTGGCGCCAGCACTGCATTGACCGATACGTCCAGTGCAAAGTGTCCAAGAAACCGCGCTGGACAGGCGACTGCTATGATTGTCTTTGAAATTGCCAGGGCCAAAAGCAGTGGCCGTTCGCGGATTGCCGTCCTCAACGCTAGCCAGGAGACACCATGCCCGATCAACGAGACTGGGATGCGGTATCGGACCTTGATCGCGACCTGAGAAATGGCACCGCGCTCGAAATCACCGAAGAGCTGCGCGACCTGCTACGCCGCACCGCCGTCGACGTGGCGATTCCGGCAGCAGAAGCGGAGCGCGCTCTACAGCGGGAAGCCGACGCCGCCACACTGACGACCGAAGTCGCGCGGCGCATCCGGGAGGGGTCCCGCCGTCTGTCGCGGGCCCTCACCGAATCAACGCGGCGCCAGGAGGCTGGAGACATGAACGGCGCCCGCCAAGCGCTCCGCGACGCGCAGGCGGTGGAGGTGGTACCACTCTACGTCGACATCGCCCAAATCCAACTGGAGTCGCTAGACGGCGACTGAGGCCCCAGGTGCAGGGCCGCGCGGGCCTCAGGTGCCCGTGATTTCGATGGTTACGGGCAGGGCGAGGGGGAAGGGCACGACGTCGGTGCAGTCGAGGCTGTAGGTGCCAGAGAGGGTGGCGTGGATCTTTGCTCCCGACTCCCGGCCGCCGGTCCCCTGCGTGATGGAGAGCTGGACGGAGCAGGCCCCCACTTCGCCTTGCTCGCCTTCGGTGGGAAGGCTCAGGTCGCATGTGCCCGGATTCACCTTGAAGGTGGACTCGCCCGTCATCGCTCCGGTCAGGTCGCAGTCCAGGCCAAGAAGGGCGAAGCGCAGGTCCGTCTTGGAGTTCGCCTCCTCGGTCACGACGAGCATGGTCTCAAGCGGGTCGGTGGACTCGGGAACACCCGTCGCGATGAGATTGATCTGGACAGGGTGGGTGCCCGACACGTTGGAGCGCGTGTCCTTGATCTCCGGTTTCGTGTTGTCGTCATCCCCGCCGCCGCAGGCGGCGCAGAAGACGGAGAGGGCGGCGGCGGAGGTCAGGGCAAGCGTGCGGAACATGGGGCGATCCTCTTTCGGCATCCGGGAGAAGTACATCGGTCGTGCGTGTGGATGAGGTGCGTCGGTTGATATTCAAACATGCAGGGCCCGCGGCAGTGCCTGGGCCCGGGCCAGGTCGCGTGCCAGCTCCGCTTCCCGCGTCTGTCGTTGGGCCGGGGTGGGAAAGGTGATGGCCGCCAGGGACTCGACCGCGGCCGTGGCGATGCGGTCCACGCCGTCCCGGGACACGACGCCCGCGTGGAAGGCCTCCACCGCCGCGCCCACATAGGTGTCGAAGAAGAAGATGTGCCGGGCGCGCCATTCCTCGCGCTTCGCCTCCGGCGTGGCCACCACGTCGTGGATGAACACGGCGCGCACCGTCTGGGGTTGGGCCGCGAGCATCCGCGCGCCGAACTCCACGTCGCCCTGGCCGCTGTCGCCCACGAAGACGAAGCCGTACTCGGGGAAGAGGCGGGCGTATTGTTCGAAGTTCTCGAACTTCTTCTGCGCGATGCGCGTGTTGCCCACCAGGTGGAAGAAGCTGCCGGAGAGCATCACCGCCAGCGGGACGCCCCGCTCGCGCAGGGACTCCAGCGTGGCGTTCTCGATGAGGCCCAGCGGATCCTGCGGCCGAGCGCTCACGAAGGTGAGGTCGCCCAAGCGGCCCGGGATGATGCCCGGCCCCCGATCCAACTCCTGGTAGAACGCGAGCACGCCCGGGTACACCGTCTTGGAAGGGTAGCGCTTGTCCACCCAGTTGGCGAAGAACGTGTCGTCGATGTCGCTCAGCACCTTGTTCTCACCGCTGGGGACGGCCTGCGCCTCGCGCTGGAAGTGGGCGAGCACCTGCGCCCTCACGGCCGCGTCGTCCAGGTCGTCGAACACCAGGTGGTGCAGGTCGTGGTACTCGCCGCCCGCGTCGAGCAGGTTCTTGAACGCGGTCAGCTCCCGGCCCTTGAGCCCCACGAACAGGTCTCTCAGCCGCAGCTCCGCCTGCGCGGGCGTGGCGCCCTTCTGGAGCGCGGTGGCCAGCGACGCGCGCACCGGCAGGGACAGCTCCGGGGCGCGGTGCGTGCACAGCAGGTCCAGGAGCGCGGTGTGGTGGTCCGGCCCGACGAGCCGGTCATCCAGGTCCGACAGCAGGCGCACCAGGTCCACGTTGGACAGGAGGAAGTTCAGCTCCTCGCCGCTGGCGCCCCGCAGCAGGTCCAGGATGCGCAGCTCGTCGTCCCGGTCCGTATGGCCGCTCATGTCCTTGCGCAGCGCCTGGAGCTTCGTCGTCGCGATGGACAGGTCCACTGGGAGTCCCCCGGTCCGGACCCGGCAGGGGCCCATGGTGGGCGCAGCCTACACCGTGACATGCGCGGCGGTTCCTGCTTCCCTCCCGGGCATGACGGTGTCCTCCCCCTTCAAGCCCCTGGAACTGCGCGCCGACGAGGTCCATGTCTGGCTCGTCGAACCCGAGCGCATCGACGACCCGCGCCTGCTGGCGGCCTACCTGCCCCTGCTGGATGTGCAGGAGCGTGAGAAGCAGCGGCGCTTCCACTTCGAGCGCCACCAGCGCCAGTACCTCGTGTCGCACGCGCTGGTGCGCCTGACGCTGTCGCGCTACGCCCCCGTCGCGCCGGAGGCGTGGCGCTTCGTGCCCAACGAGTACGGGCGTCCGGCCATCGTGGGCCCGGAGGGGCAGTGGCTGCGCTTCAACCTGAGCCACACCGACGGCATGGCGCTCATCGCCGTGGGCCGCGACGTGGACCTGGGCGCGGACATCGAGGACGCGCAGCGGCCGGGGGAGACGGTGGAGATCGCAGACCACTACTTCGCCCGCACGGAGGTGCAGGCCCTGCGCGCCCTGCCGAAGGAGCGCCAGCGGGAGCGCTTCTTCGAGTACTGGACCCTGAAGGAGGCCTACATCAAGGCGCGCGGCGCGGGCCTGTCCCTGCCGTTGGATCAGTTCGCGTTCGACCTGGTGCCAGGCCAGATGCCCGCCATCACCTTCGACCCCCGGATGGGGGACGTGCCGGAGGTGTGGCAGTTCGTGCAGCACAAGCCGTCCGAGCGGCACCAGGCGGCGGTGGCCTTCCGGCGGCCCCGGGGTGGGGCGCTCACGGTGCGCTGGCAGCACACCGTGCCGCTCGTCGGGGACTCCCCGCCGCGCTTCGTGAACGTCTAGGGAACGGCCGTCATCCAACGCGTCAGGTCCTCACGCACGGCGGCCAGCACCGGCGGCCCGTGCGTGCGGATGAAGAAGTGGCCTCCCTCGAACTGGCGGATGCGCACGTCGGCGGTGGACTCGTCGCGCCAGTGCTCGATGAGCTCCGCGCCCACGTGCTTGTCCGTCTTGCCGCCGTACACGGCCAGCGGGATGTCCAGCTTCGCCGTGTCCTGTCCGTCCCCGGACCAGGCCAGCCCGAAGTCCGCGCGCAGCGTGGGGAGGATGA
Source organism: Corallococcus sp. CA047B (assembly GCF_003612065.1). NCBI lineage: Bacteria > Pseudomonadati > Myxococcota > Myxococcia > Myxococcales > Myxococcaceae > Corallococcus > Corallococcus sp. CA047B. Next base: position 14,117 of record NZ_RAWD01000189.1, on the reverse strand, counting down.
GGTCCAACAGCTCCTTGTGCTGGAGGACCTCCTCCGGCGTACCGTCGTACTCGCGCAATTTCGCGATGAAGCCCGGATCATCCAACTGGTGGATGGGTTCCCGGTCGTTGTGGGAGGGCGGCGGCGCCGCGGCCGCGATGAAGCCCAGGGGACGGGGACCGCCCTGGGTGCGCAGCCTCCGGGCCACCTCCAGGCCGATGCGCGCCCCCATGCTGTAGCCGAACAGCGCGAAGGGCCGGTCCATCAGCGGCAGCAGCACCGGCATCAGCGCTTCCATCAGCTCCGGCAGCGACTTGTAGGCCGGCTCCATCAGGCGCCGCTCGCGGCCGGGCAGCTGCACCGCGCACAGCTCCACGCCCGCGGGCAGGGCATTGGCCCAGGGCGTGTAGATGGCCGCGCTCCCGCCGGCGAAGGGCAGGCAGAACAGGCGCAGCCGCGGCTCCGGCAGCGGCTTGCGGGACGGAAACCAGCGATCAGGGGCGGAGGGAGTCGGAGGGGGCGCGCTTCGCATGGGGCGGCCGTCTATACCATGCGCCACCGTCCTGGAATGGCCTCCCGCACCCGGCGTGAAGCCTCCCCGCGCCACGGCCCGCGCACGTTCGGGGATGCAGCCGCCCTGACAGGTGGGACGGCGATGTTTCACGGCCTGCTCCCGCATGTCGCATCCGGCGTGTTTCAGTGGGAGCGGCCGTGCGGAAAACTTGCAGGGGCGCGGTTGGGGGCTGGCTCGGTTGTGCTAGCTTCCGCGCCCGTGAGCTACGAGCTTTCACATCTTGAGGCGCTGGAAGCCGAGTCCATCTTCATCATCCGGGAAGTCGCGGCGGAGCTGGACCGGCCCGTGCTGCTCTTCTCCGGAGGCAAGGACTCCGCGGTGATGTTGCACCTGGCGGTGAAGGCCTTCTGGCCGGCGCCGCTGCCGTTCCCGCTGATGCACGTGGACACGGGGCACAACTTCCCGGAGGTCCTCCAGTATCGCGACGAACGCGTGGCGGAGCTGGGCGCGCGGCTCATCGTCGCGTCCGTGCAGGAGGCCATCGACGCAGGAAGGGTGACGGAGGAGAAGGGCCCGCGCGCGTCGCGCAACCGGCTGCAGACGCAGCCGCTGCTGGAGGCCATCGAGAAGAACGGCTTCAACGCCGTCTTCGGCGGCGCCCGGCGCGACGAGGAGAAGGCCCGCGCGAAGGAGCGCGTGTATTCCTTCCGCGACGAGTTCGGCCAGTGGGATCCGAAGAACCAGCGGCCGGAGTTGTGGGGCCTGTACAACGGCCGTCACCGCCGGGGCGAACACCTGCGGGTGTTCCCGCTGTCCAACTGGACCGAGCTGGACATCTGGCAATACATCGGCCGGGAGAACGTGGCGCTGCCGTCCATCTACTACACGCACCGGCGCGAGGTGTTCCGCCGCGACGGCATGCTGATGGCGTGGTCGCCCTTCCTGCCCACGCTGCCCGGCGAGAAGGTGACGACGGAAGTGGTCCGCTTCCGCACCGTGGGCGACATGACGTGCACCGCGTGCGTGGAGTCCACCGCGTCCACGGTGGAGCAGGTCATCGCGGAGGTGTCGGCGTCGCGGGTGACGGAGCGCGGTGCCAGCCGCGCCGACGACAAGTTCAGTGAGACGGCGATGGAAGACCGCAAGCGCGAGGGATACTTCTAGTGGAACTGCTGAGATTCGCGACCGCGGGCTCCGTGGATGACGGCAAGAGCACCCTCATCGGGCGGCTGCTGTTCGACACGAAGTCCATCCTGGAAGATCAGCTCGCCGCCGTGGAGCGCACCAGCCACGCGCGGGGCGACGAGTACGTCAACCTGGCGCTGCTCCTGGACGGGCTGAAGGCCGAGCGCGAGCAGGGCATCACCATCGACGTGGCGTACCGCTACTTCTCCACGGTGAAGCGCAAGTTCATCATCGCGGACACGCCGGGACACCTGCAGTACACGCGCAACATGGTGACGGGCGCGTCCACGGCGGACCTGGCGCTCATCCTGGTGGACGCGCGCAAGGGCGTGCTGGAGCAGACGCGGCGGCATGCGTTCATCGCGTCGCTCTTGCGCGTGCCGCACCTGGTGCTGTGCGTGAACAAGATGGACCTGGTGGACTACGACGCGGGCGTCTTCGAGCGCATCCGCGAGGAGTTCCGCCAGTTCTCCATGAAGCTGGACGTGTCGGACCTGTCGTTCATCCCCATCTCCGCGCTGGGCGGGGACAACGTGGTGACGCGCTCGGAGAAGATGCCCTGGTACCAGGGCCCCACGCTCCTGCACCACCTGGAGAACGTGCACATCGCGTCCGACCGCGACCTCATCCACCTGCGCTTCCCCGTGCAGGGGGTCATCCGGCCCGCGTCCGCGAAGAAGTTCCACGACTACCGCGCGTACTCCGGGCAGATATTGGGCGGCGTGATGCGGCCGGGCGACGAGGTGATGGTGATGCCCTCCGGCTTCACCACCCGCATCAAGTCGCTGGAGCTGGCGGGCAAGCCGGTGGCGGAGGCGTTCCCGCCCATGTCGGTGAACGTGTCGCTGGAGGAGGAGCTGGACATCAGCCGAGGCGACATGCTGTGCCGCCCGGGCAACCCGCCCACCGCGAGCCAGGACATCGACGCGATGGTGTGCTGGCTGTCGGACCAGGCGGTGCTCAACACCGGGGCGCGGCTGGCCATCAAGCACACCACCCGCATGGCGCGCGCCATGGTGAAGCAGCTGCACTACCGGCTGGACGTCAACACGCTGCACCGCGACGACCAGACCCAGGGCCTGAAGCTCAACGAGGTGGGCCGCGTCACGCTGCGCACGACGGTGCCGCTCTTCTTCGACGAGTACCGGCGCAACCGCAGCACCGGCAGCTTCATCCTCATCGACGAAGGCACCAACGCCACCGTGGGCGCCGGGATGATCAACGGCCCCGCCGTGGAGAGGTAGCGCGAGCATGCAACAGCGTCCGGGCTTCATCCTCTGGTTCACCGGCATGTCCGGCGCCGGCAAGAGCACGCTGTCCTCCGAGGTGCTCCGGCACCTGGCCCCCGTGCAGCGCGTGGAGCTGCTGGACGGGGACGAGATCCGCACCTACCTGTCCCGGGGCCTGGGCTTCACCCGCGAGGACCGCGAGGAGAACGTCCGGAGAATCGGGTACGTGGCGCGCATGCTGGCGAAGCACGAGGTGGGCGTCCTCACCGCCGCCATCTCCCCGTACCGGAGCTCCCGGGACGAGGTGCGCGCCCTGGCCACACGGGCCGGCATCCCGTTCCTGGAGGTGTACGTCCAGGCCAGCCTGGACGCGCTCATCGCCCGCGACGTGAAGGGCCTCTACAAGAAGGCCCTGGCGGGGGAGATCCCCCACTTCACCGGCGTGTCGGACCCCTACGAGCCGCCGGAATCGCCTGAAGTCGTCGTCCGTTCCGACGCGGAGACGGTCGTGTCAGGGGTGGAGCGTATTCTGGATACGCTGAGGGATCGGGGCCTTCTGGCCTCCGCCGCCAGCGCCGCTTGAACGGATCCGCTCAGGGCGGAATCAAACAGGCGGGAAAGCACTCCAGGCTTCTGTTGAATCGTTTATCATCCAAGCAGCTCTGATTTCACCGGGACGAGGCTAATTCATGCATTTCGATGATATCGAGTACGTTGAGCTGTGCGTCGCCGACGTCTCGACCGCGTCCGGTTTCTACACGGGCCTGCTGGGCTTCCGCCGGGTGGCGGAGGGCGGTCCGGAGACGGGGCTGGTGGGGCGCAGGTCCGTGCTGTTGCAGCAGGGTACGCTGCGGCTCCTGCTGACGCAGGGGCTGGAGGCGGGGGATGCCCCGTCCACGTTCGTCGAGCGGCATGGCGACGGGGTCCGGGACATCGCGCTGCGCACGAAGGACGCGGTGGCGGCGTTCGGGCACGTCACGCAGCGCGGGGCCCAGCCGCTGCGCGAGCCGGTGGCGGGCAGGGACGGCGCGGGGCGGCGCATGTTCCAGGCGACGGTGGCGACGGTGGGCGACCTGGTCCACTCGATCATCCAGTCCGACGCGCCGGTGGGCACGTTCCTGCCGCCGGGCCTGGTGCCGTGCGAGTCGCCGGTGCTGCTGGACTCCGAGCCGTTCTCCGGCCTGGACCACCTGGCCATCTGCCTGGAGCCGGGCACGCTGGACGCGACGGTGCGCTTCTACGAGCACGTCTTCGGCTTCCGGCAGTCCCACCAGGAGGTGGTCCACACGGCCGCCAGCGGGATGAACTCCAAGGTGGTGCAGAGCCCGTCGACGCGCATCTGCTTCCCGCTCCAGGAGCCGCTGTCCACGCAGAACCCCGGCCAGATTGGCGAGTTCCTCCGCCGGCACGGGGGCCCGGGCGTGCAGCACCTGGCGCTCTTGACGTCGGACATCGTGGGGTGCGTGCGCCAGCTGCAGCAGGGCCTGTCGTTCCTGGAGATTCCGCCGGCGTACTACGAGCGGCTGGAGTCGCGGCTGGGCGCGCTGGCGTTCGACATGGAGCCCCTGCGCGAGCTGGGCATCCTGGTGGACCGGGACGAGTGGGGGACGCTGCTGCAGACCTTCACCCGGTCCGCGCACCCGCGCCAGACGCTGTTCTTCGAGGCCATCCAGCGCCAGGAAGCGCGCGGCTTCGGAGGGGCCAACATCCGCGCGCTGTTCGAGGCGGTGGAGCGTGACTACGCGCGGGTCCAGGCGTGAGCGCGGCCACGGGTGAGGCGGGAGCGCTGCCCCTGGCGGCGTGGGCCCGGGAGCTGAAGCCGTCCGCCATCCAGGACATGCTCCAGCGCATCCACCGGCCGGGCATCCTCTCCCTGGCGCTGGGTCTCCCGGCCGCGTCGCTGTTTCCGTCCTCGGGTCTGGCGCAGGCGGCCGCGCGGGTGATGGCCGAGGAGCCGCTGGCGCTCCAGTACCGCCCCACGCTGGAGCCGCTGCGCCGGCAGGTGGTGGCGCTGATGGCACAGCGGGGCGTCACGTGCGCGCCGGAGCAGGTGTTCCTCACCGCGGGCGGGCAGCAGGGGATGAGCCTGCTCACGCGGCTCCTGTTGGATCCAGGCGGCACGGTGCTGCTGGAGGACCGCGTCTATTCGGGCTTCCAGCAGGTGTTGGATCCATTCCAGCCGAAGCGGCTCACGGTGCCCACGCACCCGGAGACGGGCATCGACGTGGACGCGGTGCAGGCGCTCCTGGAGCGCGGTGAGCGGCCCGCGCTGCTCTACACGATGAGCGACGGCCACAACCCGCTGGGCGTGAGCATGCCGCTGAAGTCGCGCGAGCGGCTGGTGGCCCTGGCGCGCGAACACCGGCTGCCCATCATCGAGGACGACGCGTACGGGCTGCTCCAGTACGAGCCCCACACGCTGCCCGCGCTGCGCGGGCTTGAGGACCGGTGGGTGTACTACGTCGGCTCCTTCTCCAAGGTGCTGGCGCCCGCGCTGCGCGTGGGGTGGGTGGTGGTGCCGGAGGCGATGGTGGGGCGGCTGGCCACGGTGAAGGAGGCGAGCGACATCGACACCACGACGTTCGCCCAGCGCGTGGTGCTGGCGTTCCTGGAGTCCGGTGGGCTGCCCGCGCACCTGGAGCAGCTGCGCGCCGGCTACCGCGAGCGCCGCGACACGATGCTCTCCGCGCTGGAGCGCCACCTGGCGCCCCGGGGGGCCAAATGGACGAAGCCCGCGTGCGGCATGTTCGTCTGGGTGGAGTTCCCCTCGAGCGTGGACACGACGGCGCTCTTGGGCCGGGCGCTGGAGGAGGTCCAGGTGGCCTTCCTCCCCGGACAGGCCTTCTCCGTGGCGGGCGGCCGGTCCGCGTCCCACGGCCTGCGCCTCAACTTCTCCCACGCCGAGCCCGCCGTCATCGAGGAAGCCGTCGCGCGGTTGGGCCAGGTCCTCGCGCGGAGCTGAAGTCCCGCGCCCTGGAGTCCCATGCGTCCCCTGAGCCTGGACGAGTACGAGCAGCAGGCCCGCGAGAAGCTGCCCGCGGACGTCTTCGACTACGTGTGCGGCGGCAGTGACGACGAGTGCTCGCTGCGCGACAGCCGGCGGGCCTTCGAGGCGTGGTGGCTGCGGCCCAACGTGCTGGTGGACGTGTCCCGCTGCGACACCTCCGTGAGCCTGCTGGGCACGACGCTTGCGCATCCGCTGGGCGTGGCGCCCATGGCCTACCAGTGCCTGGCGCATCCGGATGGGGAAGAGGCCACCGCGCGCGCCGCCGGGGCCCTGGGCGGGCTGATGGTGGTGAGCACCATGGCCAGCCGCTCGCTGGAGGACGTGGCCCGCGCGGCTTCGGGCCCGCTCTGGTTCCAGGTGTATTGCTTCCGCGAGCGCGCGGTGACGGCGGCGCTCATCCGCCGCGCGGAGGCCGCGGGCTACCGCGCGCTGGTGCTCACGGTGGACACGCCGCGCCTGGGGCGCCGGATGCGGGATGTGCGCAGTGGCTTCGGCCTGCCGGCCCACGTGCGCGCGGCCAACTTCGACACGGACGTGAGCCAGGCGCTGGCCACCCGCGCGCCGGGCGAGTCGGGCATCGCGTCCCATGCGGCGCGCGACTTCGACGCGTCGCTGACGTGGGAGTCGGTGGCGTGGGTGCGCTCGGTGTCGCGGCTGCCGGTGGTCCTCAAGGGCGTGCTGACGGCGGAGGACGCGGAGCGCGCGGTGGCGGCGGGCGTGGACGGACTCATCGTCTCCAACCACGGTGGCCGGCAGCTGGACGGGGCCCTCCCTCCGCTGGAGGCGCTGCCGGAAGTGGTGGCGGCGGTGCGCGGCCGGTGCGAGGTGCTGGTGGACGGCGGCATCCGCCGGGGCACGGACGTGCTCAAGGCGCTGGCGCTGGGCGCGAAGGCGGTGCTGGTGGGGCGCCCGGTGTACTGGGGGCTCGCGGCGGGCGGCGAGGAGGGCGTGGGGCACCTGCTGTCCATGCTGCGCGAGGAGCTGGAGCTGGCCCTGGCCCTGTCGGGGCGGCCCACGCTCGCTTCGCTGGATGCGTCCGTGCTGCGGCGTCGCGCGCCCTGACGCGTTGGGCGGCGGGGCTTTTCGGCTAGGCTTCCACCCGGAGGGGGTGCGCCTTGCCGATGCTCGTCTACAACCCAGGGCAGCCGGATGAGCTGTCCTACCCGCTCGGGGACGCGCCCCTCACCATCGGCCGCGCCGATGATCAGGCCATCTGCATTCCCCACCGCAGCCTGTCGCGCCAGCACGCCCGCATCGAGCGCTCCGACGGGCGCTTCTTCGTCACCGACCTCCAGAGCAAGAACGGCACCTTCGTCAACGGCGAGCAGATCCGCCGCAAGGAGCTGCGCCCCGGCGACACGCTGACCTTGGGCGAGCTCGTCTTCCTGCTCACCCGCGAAGCGCCCCCGGCCGACGTGCCGGGTACCCGGGGAGCGTCCTCCTCCGACGAGCCCCGTCCCCAGCTCACGCGCGCGCTCACCCGCGTGCCGCTGAAGACGCTGGTGCAGGCGGTGCCCGGCCCGGAGCAGTCCGCGTCGGAGGCGGCGAGCGCGGCCACCCGCGCCCGGGAGCGGCTGCGCATCCTCCAGGAGGTGGCGAAGCTGCTGTCCGTCACGGACGACTTCGACACGCTCTTGGGCAAGGTGTTGGACCTCGCGTTTCAAATCCTCCACGTGGACCGGGGCGTCATCCTGCTGCTGGACGAGCAGAGCGGGAAGCTGGAGCCGCGCGTGTCGAAGACGGCGGAGGGCACGCCCGTGCGCGGGCCCATCTTCAGCCAGAACATCGTGGACTTCGTCCTGCGCCGCAGCGTGGCGGCCCTGTTCTCCGACGCGGTGAACGACCCGCGCCTGGACGCGGCCGACTCCATCATCATCAGCTCCATCCGCGCCTCCATGTGCGTGCCGCTCAAGCCCCGGGACGAGGTGCTGGGCGTGCTGTACGTGGACAACCTCTCCACGCCCAACCGCTTCTCCGAGGACGACTTGGACTTCCTCGTCGCGTTCGCGGGACAGGCGGCGCTCGCGCTGGAGAACGCCCGGCTCTACCGCCGCATCGAGCAGGAGACGGTGCAGCGCATGCAGCTCATCATGGACGCGAAGCTGGCCTCGCTCGCGTCCATGGTGGGCGGCATGGCGCACGAGCTGCGCAACCCGCTCAACTTCATCAGCAACTTCGCCGGCCTGTCGGTGGGCCTCACGGAGGACCTGGCCCACGTGATGGCGCCGCAGCGCGAACGGCTGGACGCCGCCTCCGTGCGCGACGTGGACGAGGCCCTGGACTGCCTGCGCACCAACGCGCGGAAGATCAACGAGCACGGCCGGCGCGCGGACGCGCTCATCCAGGGGATGCTCCAGCACGCCCGGCGCTCGCCGGGGCCGCGCGAGGCGGTGGACCTGAACGCGCTGGTCGCGGAGGGCATCGCCCTGGGGCAGGGCGGGGTGCGAGGCGAGCCCATGCCCGTCCAGTTGGATGTGGAGTACGACGCTGGCGTGGGGCGCGTGGAGCTGGTCCGCGCGGACGTGGGGCGCGTCATCATCAACGTCGTGGACAACGCCCTCTACGCGATGCGCCAGAAGTGGACGGCGCTGGGGGCCGGGTACGTGCCGGTGTTCAAGGTCCGCACCCTGTCCCGGCCGGAGCAGGTGGAGGTGCGCCTGCGCGACAACGGTCCGGGCATCCCCGCGGCGAGTGCGTCGAGAATCTTCGACCCCTTCTTCACCACCAAGCCCCCGGGGCAGGGGACGGGGCTCGGGTTGTCACTGAGCCATGACATCATCGTGCAGGGACATCAGGGCACCTTCCGCATGGAGACGGTGCCGGGTGAGTTCACGGAGTTCGTCATCACCCTGCCTCGGCGGGGGGGACAGGTCGCCCGGCTGGCGCCCACGCAGGCCGCCGGCACGGGACGCGGTTGAGACGCTGATGGCAACGGTGTGTGGCACGGGAGCGCGATGAAGAACCCCATGGATCCCAACCTGCTGGAAGCCTTCCAGGGCCGCTACGAGCTCTTGTCGGAGCTGGGCGAGGGCGGCTTTGGCCGCGTCTACAAGGCGCGGCAGGTGACCACCGGCCAGAACGTGGCGGTGAAGCTGCTGCGGCTGACGGAGGGCGCGACGCCGGAGTCGGTGGAGCGCCGCAGCGCGCGCTTCGAGCGGGAGATGAAGCTGTGCGCGCAGATGCACCACCCGAACATCGTGCGGCTCATCGACTCCGGGCGGGCGCAGGGCGGCGCCGTCTACTCCATCTTCGAGTTCGTCCCGGGCAAGAACCTGGCGCAGGTGCTGGCCGAGGAGGGCGTGCTGGATCCGGTGGAGGTGCGCCACCTGATGCTGCAGCTGCTGGACGCGCTGGCGTGCGCGCACGCGCAGAACGTGGTGCACCGCGACCTGAAGCCCGCGAACATCATGGTCGTGCCCACCGGCGCGCGCCGCAACGCGCTGGTGCTGGACTTCGGCATCGGGTCCGTGACGGACGAGCTGACGCGCGCGGAGCCGCAGCCGCGCATCACCTCCACCAACGAATCGCTGGGCACGCCGTCGTACGCGGCGCCGGAGCAGCTTCGCGGCCAGCCGCCCACGCCGCGCTCGGACCTGTACGCCTGGGGGCTGGTGTTCCTGGAGTGCCTCACCGGCAAGCGCGTCTTCGAGGGCGCCACCGTCGCGGAGGTCATCTTCCAGCAGCTGTCCGCGGAGCCGGTGCCCATCCCCGCGAGCATCGCCGCGCACCCGGTGGGCAAGCTGCTCCAGCGCGCCACGGCCAAGGACCCGGCCCAGCGCACCGTCTCCGCGGAGGTGCTCCTGCGCCAGCTGGAGGCGGTGGACCTGTCCAACCTGCCGCGCCGGGCCGCGCCCGTGCGCATCCAGCCCGCGTCCCCCAACGCGGAGACGGCGACGGTGGAGCTGAGCAGCCGCACGCCCAACGCCCTCTCCACGCGCGCGCGCCGGTGGGCGGAAGGGGAGCGCCGGCAGCTCACCGTGGTGTGCTGCACGCTGTCCGCCACGGCGACGGCGCCGGGCCCGGTGGACATCGAGGAGCTGGACCACGTGCTGGGGGCCCAGCAGGAGGTCTGCATTGAAATCGCCCGGCGCTACAACGGCCACATCGCCAGCGCGCTGGGCGACATCGTCCTCTTCTACTTCGGCTATCCGGCGGCGCGGGAGGACGACGCCCGTCGCGCGGCGCAGGCGGCGCTGGACATGGTGGCCGAGGTGCAGCGCCGGGGCCGCGCCATCGAGGCCGAGCGCGGCACGCGGGTGGAGATCCGCGTGGGCCTGCACACGGGCCTCGTGGTGTCGCGCGAGCAGCGGGACCCGACGCTGTCCGGCCTGGGCTTCGTGGTGGGCACCACGCCGAAGCTGGCCTTCCGCCTGAGCACGTCCGCGCCCCCGGGGACCATCCTCCTCACCGGTGACACCCAGCAGCTCGTGCGCAAGCACTTCCCGCTGGAGCCCGGCCCCGCGCCCGTCCATGACCTGCTGCCTCCGGGCCTGGAGACGTTCGTGCTCCAGGGCGCGGACGCGGCGTGGAGCGGCACGGAGGTCGCGCTCTCGCTGGTGGGCCGTGCCCGGGAGCTGGAGCTGCTCCTGTCGCGCTGGGAGCAGGTGCGCGTGGGGCAGGGGCAGGCGGTGCTCGTCACCGGCGAGCCGGGCATCGGCAAGTCGCGCCTCACCCGCGAGCTGGGCGACAAGCTGGGCGTGGACCCCCACACATGGCTGGAGGCCCGCTGCACGGCGGACAGCTCCAGCCTGGCGTACTTCCCGGTGGTGGACCTGCTCACGCGGATGGTGGACCCGAACCGCGACCTGTCACCCGAAGGCCGGTTGACGGGCCTGGAGGCGCTGCTGTCCGGCTACAGCTTCGACCTGGCGGAGTCGATGCCGCTGTTCGCGCCGCTGCTGTCCCTGCCGCTGCCCCCGGAGCGCTGGGCGCCGCTGGACGTGTCGCCCTTGAAGCACCGGGAGCTGACGCGCGACGCGCTGCTCGCGTTGTTCGCCGCGCTGGCGGAGCGCCAGCCGGTGGTGCTGGCGCTGGAGGACCTGCACTGGGCGGACCCGTCCACGCTGGAGCTGTTGAAGGCGCTGGTGGCGGAGGTGTCGTCGTCGCGCCTGTTCGCGGTGTTCAGCGCGCGTCCGGAGTTCGAAGCGCCGTGGCCGTCCTCCTCGGTGATGCAGGTGCAGCTGGGCGCCCTCGCGCGCGCGGAGGTGGAGCGACTGGCCGCCGCCGCCGCGGGCGGACCGCTCTCCGCGGAGGCGCTGGAGGAGATTGCCTCGCGCACGGACGGCATCCCGTTGTTCATCGAGGAGCTGGTGCGCACGCTCCTGGAGTCCGGCGCGCTGGTGCAGCGCGAGGGCCGCTTCGCGCTGGAGGTGGGCAAGGGCAGCCCCGTGGTGCCGGGCACGCTGCGCGATCTGCTCGTCGCGCGGTTGGACCGGCTGGGCCGCGGCAAGGAGACGGCGCAGGTGGCGTCGGTGCTGGGCCGCGAGCTGTCGCATGAGCTGCTGCGGCACCTCAGCCCGCTGACGCCGGAGGCGCTGGACGCGGACCTGGAGCGGCTGGTGGGCGCGGGCCTGCTGCACCGCAAGCGCCGGCCCAAGGGGCCCGTGTACCTCTTCAAGCATGCGCTGGTGCGCGACGCGGCCTACGACTCCATGCTCAAGCGGCACCGGCAGCAGGTGCACGCGAAGGCGGCGGCGGCGCTGGAGGAGCACTTCCCGGAGGTGGTGAGCGAGCGGCCGGACCTGCTCGCGCACCACTTCGCGAGCGCGAACCTCAAGCGCAAGGCCATCGTCTACGCGCAGAAGGCCGCCTTCGCCGCGCTCATCCGCTCCGCCTACGTGGAGGCCATCCTGTTCTCCCGGCTGGGCCTGTCGTGGCTGGACGCGATTGACGACCCGCTGGAGCGCGCGCAACTGGAGCTGAGCCTCAACGGCGTGCTCGCGCCCGCGCTGATGTCCACGCAGGGCTGGCGCTCGCACGACCTGCGCACCGTGGCCGAGCGGTCGCTGGAGCTGCTCTTCACCGTGGGGGAGAGCCCCTACGCGGCCCCGACGCTGTGGGTGCTGTCCATCTACTACCACCTGGGCGGCGACCAGCGCCGGGTGCGCGGCCTGTTGGACAGACTGGTGGCGTTGGCGCAGGCGTCCGGGGACGCGGGGCAGGAGGCGGTGGCGCTCACCATCCTCTCCAACATCGAGCTGCTGGAGGGCCGGCTGGGCGAGGCGAAGGCGAAGGCGGAGCGGTGCGTCGCGCTGTTCGACCCCGTCGCCCACCGGATGCACCGCATCCTCTACGGGCAGGACACGCGCGTGGGCGGTGAGGTGGTGCTGTGCCGGGTGCTGTGGCTGCTGGGCTTCGCGGACCAGGCGAAGGCGCACGGCGACGCCGCGGTGGCGTGGGGGCGGGAGCTGAACCACGGCACCAGCATCGGCCTGTCGTTCATCTACCTGCTGCTCATGGCGCAGGAGCACGGCGACCGCACGGAGGCGACGCGGCTCATCTCGCAGCACGCGGAGCTGTCGCACCGCTACGGGCTCGTGGAGCAGTCCGCCTACGTGGGCATCCTGCGCGGATGGGCGGCGAAGGACCTGGAGGCGATGCGGCGGGGCATTGCGATGCGCGAGGCGTTCGGCACGGAGATGGACCAGCCGGTGTACTACGGCGTCCTCGCGGAGCTGGAGCTGGAGTTGGGCCACGTGGACGCGGCGCTCGCTTCGGTGGAGCGCGGACGGGAGCGCGCGCGGGCCCTGGGCGAGGGCTACCACGAGTCCAGGATGCTGCGGGTCAAGGGCCGGGTGCTGCTGACGCGCGATGGGGCCACGGCCCCCTCCGCGGAGGCGTGCTTCCGGCAGGCGGCGGAAGTGGCTCATGCACAGGGTGCGCGGATGCCCGAGCTGCAGGCCGTCACCGCACTGGCGCGCCTACTCCAGACGTCGGGTCGGCAGGAAGAAGCGCGGCAACGACTCCAGATAATCTACAGTACCTTCACCGAAGGGCTGGGAACGCCGCCCGTCGCGGAGGCCCGCGCGCTGCTGGAGGCGCTGGGAGGAGACTGCTGACATGAGCAAGAAGAAGCCGGAGTCGAAGGCAGCGCCCACCAAGGCCCGCCCCGTGGCGCGCAAGCCGTCCTCGCCGGGGCCGGGTGCGAGGACCACGGTGAACGACTGGCAGTCGGTGTGGATGCGCGCCGTCGCCCTGGCGTGGAAGGAGCCTTCCTTCGAGAAGGCCCTGCAGGCGGATCCCCGTCAGGCGCTGAAGGAGCGCTTCGACTTCGAGATGCCCGCCGGCATCCAGTTGAAGGTCGTCCCCGCCAGCGACGCGGACGCGGGCGCCGCCAACGAGTGGAAGCTCGCCAGCATGGAGGTGGAGCTGCCCCTGCCGAAGAAGCCGGCCAACGTGGCGGACCACGCCGTGGCCCTGTCCAGCCTCACGGACACGTACAACCGCTCGCACTGCTGCGGCAGCCCCTGCTGCTGAGCCCGGCGTAGCGCCCTGTGTCCCCTGGCTTTGGCTCAGGGGACTCAGGGCGCTCAGGGGACCGGCGCCGAGCCTCCGGACACCGCGAAGGCGCCCACGGACGCCTCCGCGAAGCCGTCCACGCCCGCCACGCGCTGGAAGAGGTCCGGGTCGCTGCGTCCCAGCGCATAGGGCCGCAAGCCCAGCGCCGTGGACACCAGGTAGAGCGTCTGCACCAGCGCTCCGGTGTCCTGCAGCACCAGCGAGTACGCCAGCGTCTCGTACTTCCACGCGAGCCGGGGCACGCGCGCGGCCACCACCATCAGCACCTCCGGCCGGTCGAAGGGCTCCACCGGCGCGCGGGCCTCGTCCAGCAGCGCCTGGAACTCCTGCGTGGGGCCGCTCAGCTTCTCCAGGCGGTGGCCCAGCGGATCGTAGTGGTACACGCCCGGCGGCAGGCCCTGGCACTCCCCGACGAGCGGGTACAGCTCCAGCGCGTACGCCGCGCCCGCGCCGGGGTAGGGCCGGTCGGTGACGTCGCCGTCCAGCGTGCTCCTCACGTCGCGCACGCGCGCGGCGCGGTACAGCAGCTCGCCCAACTGCTTCACGGTGAGCGGCGTGGCGCCCCGGCCCCGGAGGCTGCGCCGGTTCTCCAGCACCTCGGTGAAGGACATGTCCCCGGTGCGCAGGGCCTCCACGTCCGGGCGGTACAGCTCCAGCGACTCCTGCGCGACGGACGGCTTGAGGG
>NZ_RAWD01000188.1:0-19319 GCF_003612065.1 Corallococcus sp. CA047B | reverse complement strand
GTCCCTCCCCCTCAACAGGGCCCCCATCCCTCTTATGCGTCTCCGTGGCCGGGCTGAATTCCCACGATGCGCGCCATAGGATGAGGGGCTTGCGAAGATCTCCAGCATGCCAGGCCCGCTCATCAAGGACACCCCATGCGCCTCAACCTCCTTTCCATTATCGGATTGCTCTTCCTTCCTGCCTGTGGATCAAAGTCGGAGCAGGCAGAGAGCGTGGGATCCTTGCAGGGCGACAAGGCCTTCCCGGTGACCTGGACCGGCGAACTCCTGCCGCGCGGCCCCGACGGCGGGACCTCTTTCTCGATTGCCCTGCTGGCCGACAGCGACCTCTCCGGGCTCTGCACGGCACCCGCGGACGCCGGCTACGACCTGCCACCGTCCCGCTTCGTGACGGTCTCGGTCATTGGCCCGCCCGCGGCAGGGACCTTCGAGGTCGGCAACGCCACCGGCCCTGGGTTCGTCCAGGTCCAGCAGCGCCTCATGGACGGAGGGACGCAGACCCTCGGGGTGGCCACCAGCGGAAGCATCAACCTGACGACCGCTACGACGGACCGCCTCGTTGGAAGCTTCAATGTCCAGGTCCAGGGAAGGTCAGACGCAACGACGACGGGTTTGTCGGGAACCTTCGACGCCGCTTTCTGCGCGAACCGGAAGTGATGCCTCCGCATCGAGGCGCACCCGCGGCACACGGCACGAGACTGGCCCCAAAGTTGTCCTGAGGTGGCCTGAAGTACCTCGATCTGGGCGGCTCGACCGCTGCGTTGTGCTGGGTCGGCAGGTCCTGGACCGTTCACAGGCCGCGCCATCGGCCTCCGTATCAGGGTTGCCCCTGATGTCGACAGCGTCGTGCCGACACGACGCGCAGCGCTTGCCCCAGCCGCAGTGCGGCCCCGGCTCGCGCGCCGGGTCCGTGGGCAGCGGCTGCGGCTCCAGCCCAGGTGCGTGAGGATCTCCTCGATCACCGGCCGCTCCAGGATGGCGGCGATGAACTTCATCTCGCCGCCGCAGTTCGGGCACTGCTGCATGTCGATGTCGAACACGCGCTTGAGCAAGCGATCCCAACTGATTCGGTGCGGCCGGGCTGAGGCCCCTGCTCCCTCAAGCAGGTGCGGAGGAGGCGAGCGCGGGGCTTGAGGCAGCGGCAAGGAAGGAGCGGATGAAGGAGAGGACACCGCGAGCATGACGGAGCCCCCGGCTATCGCGGACGGTGAGCCGATCGGGCATCACCCGCGAGTAGTCCTACAGCTGTAGTTTGAGCCGCGCCCCTCGGGCCCGGTAGTGACACCGCATGGCAACGGCTTGGTGGTGGCGCCGCCAGCGACTCCACGCGAGGACGTGCGCGAGCGGAGCGACCGCACGCCGCAGCAACGCCACCAGGAGTCCCCGCACTTCCTGGACGGAGTAGCGGACGAGGGCTGTCAATGAAGGCCGCGCCGAGCAAGAAACGCGCGCATGGGGTTTCTTCGCCTCGGCAGGCCGGGCGCTTTTGGGGGCATATCCTCCTGGGGCGGAAGGTTGGCCATGGAGCGCTGCGGCGAGATAGACCTGCGCCACCAAGCACAGCGTCATGTGCCGGTGCCAGGCCATCCAGGTGCGCACTTCGTACTCGACGGCAGCGCTGTGTGCCTCGCGCCTGCGGAAATAACAGCCTCTAACAAATGTCAGGGTAGAGGCTGTAAATCAACTTCCATGGCCCCGCCAACCTGCAATGAGTTCCCAGGCTTGAATTGAAGCTCACGGTTCTCGTTTGACGATTGCCATCCCAACAGCAGACCCGGCAGCCGCAATCATCCACGGCACGCTCGTCCCTCAACGATTCGATGAGCCAGGCCGGCGGCTCTCGGAGACTCCAGGAGTCGCCGGCCCCGGCCTTCCTGCGCGCCAGCGCGGCGGCGGGCTGCGCCACGGAGTGCTCGGGTCGTCCCGGATTCACCTCAGCCGTACTTCAGCGCGCGCCGCTCATCGATGACCTCCTGCGGGTGCAGACGCAGGTAGCGCAGAAGGTCCTGGGCGAATTCGCCCGAGTGTCCGAAGCGGACGCCCAGGCGGTGCTCGGCGCGCAGGGTGTTCTCCGAGAGGTCCGTCCCGCGGATGGTCTCGTACTCCTCCCGGTTGCTGTAGTCGCACAGGGGGAACTGGCCGCGGGACGTTCCATGGGCGTTGTGCAGGGCGTGGATGAGCTCGTGGGCGATGGTCAGGAACAGCGGCGTGGCCAGGGGATTCTTCAGGCCGTCGAACGCGACGAATGACGCGTCCGAGATTCTCGGGTCGATGGCAATGATGGAGCCGCTGCCGGAGTCCGGGAGCCTCGGGAGCTCGGTTCCGGTGATGATGTCGATGTTGGCCTTCGCGCTGCCCATGGCCCGGGCCATGCCCTGAATCGTCCCCGCCTCCGAGAAGACCCCCGTCACGGCGGGGCCGAGGTCGCCGCTGGACACGTTCTCCGGGATGGGCATGCCACACCTTCGGTTGAGTTCGAGCAGCCCCTGACGGAGGGCCTGCGCCGACAGGACGGTGGACTGGGTCCTGGGAATGATCTTCACCTTCTTGCCCTGCGCCAGGAGTTGGGTGACGAGGCTGCGGCCCCCTGCGGTGGACAACATGCGCGCGAAGGCCGCCAGGACCGTCACGCGGAAGCCCTCGATACGCCGGGGCGCCTGACGAATCGGCTGGGCGACGACATGGTCGGTGTCGAGGACCTCGATGGCCCTGTTGCCCCCCTTGAGCGCCCGCCAGGCCAGGCCGGTCACCATGTCGTCGGCATCCATGGCGTAGACCTGAGGCTCCGGCATCACCTCCTGGATGACCGCCGTGTGCTCCGCCTGGATGACTTGCAGGAACATGAGCAGGTTGATGAACACCGCGTGCCCGACATTCCCGGAGCGCGCCAACTGGGGGTTCGCCGTGAGGAACTCATAGACGCTGTGCTCGACGAGGCAGAGCGACTCCTGCCGCCGGCGGTAACGCTCGCCCCGAATCTCCAGGTAGTCCGCCCAGAAGTCCTCGATGGTCCCGAACAAGTCGGCGCGA
The DNA here is from genome assembly GCF_003612065.1 of Corallococcus sp. CA047B. Taxonomy (NCBI): domain Bacteria; kingdom Pseudomonadati; phylum Myxococcota; class Myxococcia; order Myxococcales; family Myxococcaceae; genus Corallococcus; species Corallococcus sp. CA047B. Next base: position 16,289 of record NZ_RAWD01000188.1, on the reverse strand, counting down.
GCGATCGAGCCATCCATGCGATTGCGAATCGCGCGCGTCAGCGCGATGACCTGGGCCTTGGTGGGGAGGTTCGGAAGCAAGGGCATGTTGGCTCTCCTGGTTTTCCCGAGTAACTGCAAGCAGCAGACCAGAGTCGTGCCCGCACGAAGCCCAACGCGCGTCCTCCGGGCAGGCCCGCCTCACGCGTCACTCGTGGACGCGTCCGCGTCCAGGGAGGAAGCGCATCCCTGTACCGCACCGGATTGTTGAGCGACTATTTCGCGGACACGCTCCAGGTGGGCTCGGGCGCGAGCGACCGGAGCGCCGCCTCCAGTCGCTTCGCGAGGGCCTGGACGTTCGGGGCGCGCAGCAGCGTGTAGTGGTTGCCCGGAAGCGTCTCGCGCACCAGCGGCCCGGTGATGAGCGCGCCCCAGCCTTCATCGCCGGGGCCCTCGGGTGCGGGCGCTTCGCTCGCTTGCAGCAGCAGGACGCGGCCAGTGAGCGGTCCGGGGCGGTAGTGCTTCAGCGCGCGCAGGTTGTGGGTGAACACCTGGAGGAGCGTGCGTCCCTGGGGGCCTTCGGCTTCCGGCGCCGCGAGCTGTCCCTGGTCGAGTTCGAACAGGGACGCGACCTGACCCGCGTCGCCCACGTCGAACGGCACCCGGTCGTCCTTCGCCGGGCTGGGGTCGATGAGGGCCAGCAGCTCCACCGCCTCTCCCCGGGCCTGGAGCTGGCGGGCCATCTCGTAGGCCACCACGCCGCCCATGGACCAGCCTCCCAACCGGTAGGGGCCCCGCGGCTGCACCGCGCGGAGGGCGTCCACGTAGAGCGCCGCCATCGCCTCCACTGTGTCCAACGGCGGACGGGTTCCGTCGAGCCCCTGGGACTGGAGTCCATGGAAGGGCTGGTCCGGACCGAGCTGCTTCGCCAGCTCCGCGTACGCCAGCACGTTGCCTCCCACCGGATGGACGCAGAAGAAGGGCCGCTGCGTGCCGTGGGGCTGGATGGGCACCAGCGGCGAGAAGGCCGTGGGGGCCTGCCGCAGCAGCCGGGCCAGCTGCTCCACCGTGGGCGCCTGGAACAGCGCGGCCAGGGGCAGCTCGCGGTGGAGCCGCTCGCGGATGCGCGCCATCAGCTTCGCGGCGAGCAGCGAGTGTCCCCCCAGGTCGAAGAACGGCTGCGTCACCCCGATGGGCCGCCTGCCCAGCAGCGCCTCCCAGAGCTCCACCAACTCCCGCTCCAGCGCGTCGCGTGGCGCGATGACGGTGGCGGGGGGGCCGGCGTCCAGGCTCCGGGGCTTCTCCGGGAGCACCTTGCGGCCCAGGGCCTCGGCGCTCAGCAGGGGGCCCAGGTCCAGGGGCGCGTCCGGCCTGGCGAGGACGCCCTCCAGCAGCGCGTGCCATTGCTCCATCAGGTGCCGCACCGTGGCGGCATCGAAGAGGTCCGTGCTGTAGCAGAGCGCGCCCTGGAAGCCGTCGGGCAGGCGCGTCAGCGCGAGGTCCAGATCGAACTTCGCCGTGGTGGAGGTCACCTCCAGCGCCTTCAGCGTCAGGCCGGGGAGGCCCACCTCCGACTCGGGGGTGTTGTGCAGCGCGAAGAGGGCCTGGAAGAGCGGGGTGCGTCCCAGGTCCCGCTCCGGCTGGAGCGCTTCCACCAGCCGTTCGAAGGGCAGGTCCTGGTGTTCGTAGGCGCCCAGCGTGTTGGTGCGCACCTGGGCGAGCACCTTCTGGAACGACGTGCCCGCGTCGAAGCGGGCGCGCAGGACCAGCGTGTTCACGAAGAAGCCGATGAGGCCCTCGGTCTCCGCGTGGCGCCGGCCCGCGATGGGCGTTCCCACCAGCACGTCCTCCTGCCCCGCGTACCGGGACAGCAGCGTCTGGAACGCGGCCAGCAACACCATGAAGGGCGTTGCGCCCTCGCGCTTCGCCAGCGCCTCCACCGCGTCGCTCACGGCCGGAGACAGGTGCACCGGCAGGGTTGCACCCCGGGCCGAGCGCTTCTCCGGACGCGGCCGGTCGGTGGGCAGGGCCAGCGTGCGCGGGGCTCCGGCCAGCTGGTGCCGCCACCAGTCGAGCTGGGCCTCCAGCACCCCGCCTTCCAGCCACGCCCGCTGCCAGACGGCGTAGTCCGCGTACTGCACGGGCAGCTCGGGCAGGGGGGCGGGCTGGCCCTGGCGGAAGGCCTCGTAGAGCGCGACCAGCTCGCGCACCAGCACGCCGAAGGACCAGCCGTCGGACACGGTGTGGTGCAGGTTCATGAGGAGCAGGTGCTCACGCTCCTCCAGCTTCAGGAGCGTGAAGCGCGCCAGCGGCCCGGTGCCCAGGTCGAAGGGCCGCAGTGACTCCTCGTCCGCGCGTCGGCGGGCTTCGGCTTCGCGGGCTTCCCCGGGCAGGTGGCCCAGGTCCTCCGTGCTCAACGTCCCGGTCAGGGCCGGGTGGATGCGCTGGCGGGGCTCTCCGTCCCGGGCCTCGTACGTGGTGCGCAGGACTTCATGACGCTGCACCAGCGCGTCGAAGGCCCGCTGGAGGGCGCCTGGCTCCACCGTGCCGGACAGGCGCAGCGCGAAGGGCAGGTTGTAGAGGCTGCTGCCCGGCTCCAGCTGGTCGATGAACCACAGCCGCTGCTGCGCGAACGACAGCGGCAGCGGGCCCTCCCTGTTCGCCCGCGTCAGGGGCGGCAGGGCGGTGGTGGTCGCGGCGTCCGGCAACCGCCGCGCCAGGGCCGCCACGGTGGGCGACTCGAAGAGGGCGCGGACTGGCAGCTCCACGCCGAAGCGGGCCCGCACCCGGGCCACCACCTGCGTGGCCAGGAGTGAGTGACCGCCGAGTGCGAAGAAGTTGTCGTGGCGTCCCACGGTGGGCACGCGCAGCAGCTCAGCCCAGAGGGCCGCGAGGCGCTCCTCGGTGGGCGTGGCCGGGGCTTCGTAGGGGCTCGCGGCGAGGTGCGAGACCTCCGGGGCGGGAAGGGCCTTGCGGTCCACCTTGGCGTTGGGCGTCAGGGGCAGGACGGGCAGGGCGACGAAGGCCGTGGGCACCATGTACGCGGGCAGGTGGTTGCGCAGGTGTTCGCGCAGCGGGGCCGTGTCCTGCTCCGGCGTGACGTACGCCACCAGCCGTGCATCTCCAGGAACATCCTCGCGGACGAGGACGACCGCGTCCCGGAGGCCCGGATGCGTGCGCAGGGTGGCTTCGATTTCGCCCAGCTCGATGCGGTGGCCGCGCAGCTTCACCTGGAAGTCCAGGCGGCCCATGAAGTCGAGCGTGCCGTCCTCGCGCCAACGCGCCTTGTCCCCCGTGCGGTACAGGCGCGCACCGGGCTCGGGATTGAACGGATCCGGGAGGAAGCGCTCCGCCGTCAGGTGCGGACGGCCCAGGTAGCCCCGCGCCAGGCCCTCGCCCGCGAAGCACAGCTCTCCCGGCAGGCCGAAGGGCACCAAGTCCTGACGCGCGTCGAGGACGTAGGCCCGCAGGTTGTCGAGCGGACGCCCGATGACGGGCTGCTCGAGGGACGTGCCCTGGACGTTCCAGACGGTGGCGTCGACGGTGCACTCGGTGGGGCCATAGGCGTTGAAGGCCCGGGTGCGCGACGTGCGGGCGAGCTGCCTCCAGAGCACCTCGTCCATCGCCTCGCCGCCCACGCTCAGCACCGACGGCACGTGCGCGCGCTCCAACAGCCCGGCCTCCAGCAGGGACTTGAGCTGTCCGGGCGTGCAGTCCAGCACGTCCACCCGCGTCGCCTCCAACCACGCGAGCATCCGCTCCGGATCCAGGCGCACGTCCTCGGGGACGACGTACAGGCAGTGGCCATCCAGGAGCTGGAGGACCTGTTCGATGGATGCGTCGAAGTAGAGCGGCGCGTTGACCGTGACGCGCTGGCCCTGCTCCAGGCCCGCGTAGAGGGTCCGCGTCAGTGCGCGGTGCAGGTGGAGCACTGAGCGGTGCCGCACCATCACGCCCTTGGGCAGGCCCGTGGAGCCGGAGGTGTAGATGACGTACGCCAGGTTTCCAGCGAGCGCCGCCGGAGGGGGATTCTCCCGGGACAGCGTGGACAGCCGCCCCTGTTCGGCATCGAGCCGCACGACGTGGGCGACGTCCGGAACCCATGCCTCCGCGAGGGCTTGCGAGGTCACCAGCACGCGGGCACCGCAGTCGCGCAGGAGCAGCGACCGGCGCGTGGCGGGCGCGTTCGGATCCAGCGGGACGAAAGCGCCACCCGCCTTGAGCACCGCCAGCAGCGCGACGATGAGCTCCGCCGAGCGCTCCAGGCACAGGCCCACGGGCACCTCGGGTCCCACGCCCCGGGCCCGCAGCTCCCAGGCGAGCTGGTTGGCGCGCGCGTTGAGTTCCTGGAAGGAGAGCGTCGTCTCCCCGAAGACCACGGCGTCCGCCTCCGGGGTGCGGGTTGCCTGTTGCTCGATGCGTCCGTGCACGGTGCCTTCGCGGTCGAAGTCCGTGACGCCGCCGCTCCCGAGTTCGAGCAGATGCGCCCGCTCCTCCAGCGTGACGAGGGACAGCTCCCTCAGGGGCGCTTCGGGTCGGGCGAGCGCGGCCGTGAGCAGCACGTGCAGGTGGGCGACGAGCCGCGTGGGGGTCGAACGCTCGAACAGGTCCGTGGCGTATTCGAGCGTCCCCCGGAACCCGTCCTCCTCACGGTGCAGGTCCAGGCTCAGGTCGAACTGGGACGTGGCGCGGCCGTCGATGCGCGCCGGGCGGAACGTGAGCCCGGGCACCGACAGCTCCGGCACCGGCGCGTTCTGGAGCGCGAACATCACCTGGAAGAGCGGCATGCGGCCCAGGTCGCGCGTCGGTTGCAGCGCCTCCACCAGCCGCTCGAAGGGCACGTCCTGGTGTTCGTAGGCGCCCAGCGTGTTGGCGCGCACCTGGGCCAGGAGTTCCCGGAACGTCGTCCGGGCCCCGAAGCTTCCGCGCAGGACCAGCGTGTTGACGAAGAAGCCGATGAGCCCCTCGGTCTCCGCATGGCGGCGGTTCGCGATGGGCGAGCCCACCAGCACGTCGTCCTGTCCGCAGTAGCGGTGCAGCACGGTCTGGAAGGCCGCGAGCAGCACCATGAAGGCCGTCGCACCCTCGCGCCGGGCCAGGGCCTCCACCTGCTCCGCCAGCTCTTGCGGCAGGTGCACCGGCACGGTGTCACCGCGCTGCGTGGAGATGGCGGGCCGGGGCTTGTCGGTGGGTAGCTCCAGGGCGCGGGGCGCGCCTTCAAGCTGCTGCCTCCACCATGCGAGCTGGGCGTCCAGCGCCTCGCCCTGGAGCCAGCCGCGCTGCCAGAGGGCGAAGTCGGCGTACTGCACGGGCAGCTCCGGGAGCATGGGCGTGCGTCCCTCGCGGAGGGCTTCGTAGAAGGCGGTGAGCTCCCGGGCGAGCACGCCCAGGGACCAGCCGTCGGACACGATGTGGTGCAGGTGGAGCACCAGCACGTGCTCCTGCGTGGCGAGCTTCAGCAGCAGGGCGCGGATCACCGGCCCTCGCGCCAGGTCGAACGGGCGCTGGGATTCGGCCGTCGCGAGTCGCTCCGCCTCCCGCTGACGCTCTCCGGCGTCCTCCAGCCCGGTGAGGTCCACGCGCTCCAGGGGCACCTGGGCCTGGTCGTGGAGGTGTTGCACGGGCTGGCCGCCTTCCAGGCGGAAGGTGGTGCGCAGTACTTCGTGTCGCGCCATCAGCGCATCCAGGCTGCCTCGCAGCGCGTCCTCGTCCAGCGTCCCGAGGAGCGTCAGGGCGAAGGGCATGTTGTAGAGGCTGCTGCCCGGCTCCAACTGATCGATGAACCACAGCCGCTGCTGCGCGAACGACAGCGGCAGGGCGGTGGGCCGGGGCCCGCGCGTAAGGGGTGGCGGCACCTGGGACGTGCTCGCGAAGGTGGAGAGACGGGCTGCGAGCGCGGCCACGGTGGGCGCGTTGAACAGCTCACCCAGGGGCAACTCCACTCCGAACACCCGGCGGATCCGCGACACCACCTGCGTGGCGAGGAGCGAATGGCCTCCCCGTTCAAAGAAGTCGTCGTGGATGCCCACCGTCTCCGGGTCCAGGCGCAGCACCTCCGCCCAGATGCTTGAGAGCCGTGCTTCCACTGCATCGCGGGGCGCCTCGCGCGCCGTTGCGTCCGTGCTGGCCGCTTCGGGCTGGGGCAGGGCCTTGCGGTCCACCTTGCCGTTCGGGGACAGCGGCAGGGCTGGCAGCTCCACCCACGCGGAGGGCACCAGCGGGTCGGGAAGCTGCTGCCGTGCGAACGCCCTCACTCGGTCGGTGGTGCCGGGGCCGGCTTGCGTGCCCACGACGTAGGCGACGAGCCGTTTCTCCCCGGGCACGTCCTCGCGCGCCAGCACCACCGCTTCGCGGACGTCGGGGGACTGGCGCAGCACGGCCTCCACTTCGCCGGGCTCGATGCGGAAGCCGCGGATCTTCACCTGGAAGTCGGTGCGGCCCAGGAACTCCAGCGTCCCGTCCTCGCGCCAGCGGGCCCGGTCGCCGGTGCGGTACAGGCGGGAGCCCGGCCGGGTGGCGAAGGGATGGGGGGTGAAACGCTCGGCGGTGAGGTCGGGCCGCTGGAGGTAGCCCCAGGCGAGGCCGTCGCCTCCGACGTACAGCTCTCCGGGGACGCCCGGTGGCGTGGGCTCGAGCGCGGCGTCCAACACCCACGCGGTGGAGTTGGACAGGGGCCGGCCAATGGGCACGGTGCCCTCCACGGTGTCCCCGGCGCGCAGCGTGTGCGTGGCGGAGAAGGTGGTGTTCTCCGTGGGGCCGTAGCCGTTGAGGAGCACGGCGTCTGGCGCCATCCGCGCCAGGTGCTCGCGCACGCGTGGCACGGGCAGCACGTCACCGCCCGCCAGCACCCGTCGCACGCGCGAAAGGGAGGCGCCTTCGTGCAGGACCATCTGTTCGAACAGCGCGGCGGTGAGCCACAGGGTGGTGACGCCTTCGGCCGTCAACAGCGTGGCCAGCTCCGACAGGGACAGCGCGGTCGGCGGCGCCAGCACGAGCTTCGCGCCGTTGAGGAGCGGACCCCAGACCTCCAGCGTGGACGCATCGAACGCGACCGGGGCCACCTGGAGGAACACCTCGCCGGGCCCGGTCTGGAGGAAGGAGGCGCCCTTGACCAGTCGCACGATGCCCCGGTGGGGCACGGTGACGCCCTTGGGGCGGCCGGTGCTTCCCGACGTGAACATCACGTAGGCCAGCGCTTCGGCCGGCACCCGCACATCGAGCGGTGTGACGGGCTGCTTCGCGAGCAGGTCCGCCTCCGCGTCCAGGAGGACCAGCAAGCCGGCCACCGCCGGCAGCTCATCCGCCAGCGCCTCCTGAGTGACGAGCACGCTGACGCCCGCCTCCTGGAGGATCCACGTGGTGCGCGCCGTCGGGGCCTTCGCCTCCACGGGCACGTAGGCCGCGCCGGCCTTGAGGATGCCGAGCATTCCGGTGATGAGCTCCGGCGAGCGCTCCACGCACAAGGCCACCCGATCCCCCGGGCGCACGCCCAGGCGTCGCAGGTGGTGCGCGAGCTGATTCGACTGGCGCTCCAGCTCCGCGTAGGTGAGTTCTCGCGGCGCGTCTGGTTGGAAGGCGCCGGTGCTCCCGGGAGCCCTCACCGCGATCGCGTCGGGGGTGCGGTGGGCCTGCTCCGTGAACAGCGCGGACACGGAGGCTTCGCGCGGGTACTCGGTGCTGGTGCCGCTCCAGGACTCCAGCACCTGCCGGCGCTCCTCGGCGGTGAGCCACGGCAGGCGGGAGACCGGTGTCGCGGGGGAGGCCACCGCGGCGTCGAGCAGCACGCGCAGGTGCCGGGCCAGGCGGGCCACGGTCGCCGGTGCGAACAGGGCGGTGTTGAAGTTGATGCCTCCGGCGAAGCCTTCCGGGGAGCGGTGCAGCAGCCACTCCAGGTCGAAGCGGATCGCCCCGGGATCGGCGTTCATCGGCTGGAGCGACAGGCCGGGCAGCTCCAGCTTCGGGAGGGGGGCGTTCTGCAGCGTGAAGGTGACCTGGAAGAAGGGCGTGCGGCTTGGGTCGCGGGTGGGGTGCAGGGCCTCGACGAGCTTCTCGAAGGGGAGGTCCTGGTGTTCGTAGGCGCCCAGCGTGGTGTCGCGCACCCGCGTGAGCAGCGTGCGGAAGGTGTCGTTGGGGTGCAGGCGGGTGCGCAGGACGACGGTGTTGGCGAAGTAGCCGATGAGCGCTTCGGACTCGGCGTGGCGGCGGCCCGCGATGGGGGAGCCGACGAGCACGTCGTCCTGGCCGGCGTAGCGTCCCAGCAGCACCTGGAAGGCCGCCAGCAGCACCATGAACGGTGTCACGCCTTCGCGCCGCGCCAGGGCCTCCAGCGCCTCGCTTGATGCTCGGGGAAGCGCGAGCGGCATGAGCGCGCCCTGGAAGGTCTGTCGGGCCGGGCGTGGATGATCCGTGGGCAGCTCCAGGTGGGACGGTGCGCCTTCGAGCTGCTGGCGCCAGTAGCCGAGCTGGTGCTCCAGCACTGATCCGCGCAGCCAGTCGCGCTGCCACAGGGCGTGGTCGGCGTACTGCACCGGGAGTTCGGGCAGGGGCGAGGGGAGGCCCCGGGAGAGGGTGGCGTAGAGCGTGCCCATCTCGCGCACCAGGACGCCGGTGGACCAGCCATCGGAGATGATGTGGTGCTGGTTGAGGACCAACACGTGCTCGGTGGGGGACAGCTTCAAGAGGAGGGCGCGGATGAGGGGGCCCTGCTCCAGGTCGAACGGGCTGCGGGTCTCCTCGACGGCGAGCTTCGCGGCCTGCGCGCGACGCTGCTCCGGGTCGGTGATGCCCGTCAGGTCCACGTGCCGCACCGGCAGCGGGAGGGCGGGGTGGATGACTTGTTCGGGGGTGCCTTCACGCGCGCGGAACGTGGTGCGCAGGGCTTCGTGACGGCGCATCAGCGCATCGAAGCTCCGTTGCAGCGCGACGAGGTCCAGCGTGCCCTCCAGCTTCAGGGCCAACGGGACATGGTAGGCCGCGTCCACGGCGCCAAGCTGGTGGATGAACCACAGCCGCTGCTGGGCGAACGACAGCGGCAACACCTCCGGCCGCTCCCTGCGCGTCAGCGGGGTGAGGGCGGAAGCGTCCGGTGGATGGGCGGTGTTCGTGGCCTCCCGGGCGGACTTCGCGGGCGGCTGCGGGAGGACGGTCGTGGAGGCTGGGACCCCGGCCTTGGCGGCTTCGGGCGCGGAAGGGAACTGCTCACGCTGCCAGCCGGTGGTGTCGGCGTATCGCACCACCCGGTGGTGCCAGCCGGGCTCCTGCTGCCCCACGAACCAGACCGGTTGCCGCGCGACGGATGAAGGCTCTGCGACCGGCACGGGCGCTGCCTCCAGCTCCGGGGTGGGCGTGGCCTCGCCGGAGCGATGCTCGGAAGGTGCCGCGGCCGTCGAGGCTTGCGGCTCGGAGGTAGCAGCGGCCTTGCCCGCGAGACGACGGGAGAGTGCCTCCACCGTTGGGGCCTCGAAGAGCGTGCGCAGCGGCAGCTCTTGCCCGAAGCGTGCACGGACGCGGGCCGCCACCTGGGTCGCGAGCAGTGAATGGCCGCCCAGCTCGAAGAAGCTGTCCTGGACGCCGACCCGTTCGACGCCGAGCACCTGCGCGAAGATCTCCGCCAGCGCCCGCTCGGTGTCATCGCGCGGTGCGATGGACTCACCCTTCACGGTGGTGTGTGCCTCGGGGGCGGGCAGGGCCTTGCGGTCCACCTTGCCGCTGGACGTGAGGGGCAGGGCCTCCAGGGTGACCAGCGCGGAGGGCACCATGTACTCGGGCAGCCGCGTGTGCAGGAACGCGCGCAGGGCGGTGGTATCGGGCGCGGTGCCTTCGACCGTGACGTACGCGACGAGGCGCGGATCTCCCGCGTGCTCCTGACGCACGACGGCCACGGCCTCGTGCACTCCCGGCCAGGCCTGGAGCGCGGCTTCGATGTCGCCCAACTCGATGCGGAAGCCGCGCAGCTTCACCTGGAAGTCGGCGCGGCCCAGGTACTCCAGCGTGCCGTCGGTGCGCCACCGGGCGATGTCGCCTGTGCGGTAGAGGCGCGCCCCAGGCGTGTCGCCGTGCGCATCCGGAACGAAGCGTTCGGCAGTGAGCGCGGGGCGGCGCCAGTAGCCCCGACCCACCTGCACGCCGCCGATGAACAGCTCGCCCGGGATGCCCACGGGCACCGGTTGGTTCCTCCGATCCAGGACGTACATCCGCGTGTTCGCCACGGGACGACCGATGGGCACGACGCGCAGGGCTTCATCGCGCGGGCACTCCCAGGACGTCACGTCCACCGCGGCCTCGGTGGGGCCGTAGAGGTTGTGCAGCACCGCGTGGGGCAGGCGGGCCTGCGCTTTGTGCACCAGGTCCGCGGGCAGGGCTTCGCCGCTGCACATCACCTGCCGCAGTCGCGTCAGGCGCTCCAGTCCGGGCTCCTCCACGAAGGCCCGCAGCATGGATGGCACGAAGTGCGCCGTCGTCACGCCCTCGCGGTCCATCAACGCGGTGAGGTAGTCCGGCTCCTGATGGCCTCCGGGCCTCGCCAGCACGAGCCGCGCCCCCGTCATCAACGGCCAGAAGAACTCCCAGACGGACACATCGAAGCTGAAGGGCGTCTTCTGCAACACCGTGTCGCCGGGCGTCAGGCCGTACCGCGCCTGCATCCAGCGCAGGCGGTTGACGACCCCCGCGTGCGCGTTCATCGCGCCCTTGGGTCGCCCCGTGCTGCCAGAGGTGAAGATGACGTACGCGAGCGCGTCGTCGCCGGCCAGCGCCCGTGGACGGCTGACGGGCTGCCGCGCGATGGCGTCCCACTCCGTGTCCAGCGCGACGACGTGCGCGGAGTGTGGAGGCAGTGCGCTCCGGAACCGCTCCTGGATGAGGAGGACGGGAGCGGCGGTGTCTTCCAGCATCCCGGCGAGTCGCTCGCCCGGCGTGGAGGGATCCAGTGGCACGTAGGCGGCCCCCGCCTTCAGGACGCCCAGCAGGGCAACGACCATCTCCAGCGAGCGCTCCAGGCTCACGCCCACCAGCGTCTCTGGCCCCACGCCCCGGGCCCGCAGGTGGTGCGCGAGCTGGTTGGTGCGCGCTTCGAGCTGGCCATACGTGAGCCGCCGCGCCTCGAACTGGAGCGCGATGGCGTCCGGCGTGCGTTCAGCCTGGGCCTCGAAGAGCTGGTGGAGGCTCGCGCCGCGCGGGAACTCCACGCGCGTGTCATTCCATCCGCGCAGCACCTGCTCACGCGCTTCGGTGGACAGCAGCGGCAGGCCCGCGACCGGTGCGTCCGGCGCGGCGGTGACGGCCTTCGCCAGCGCCGTCAGGTGCTCCGCCATCCGGGCCAGCGTCGCTTCGTCGAAGAGGGCGGTGGCGTACTCCAGGCGGCAGCGCAGCCCGTCGCGTTGCTCCCAGACCTCCAGCGTCAGGTCGAACTTGGACGTCGTCACCGGCACGTCCACGCCGCCAATGCGCAGGCCCTGTCCCTCCGTCGTCTGGGCCTCCGGGACGTTGATGACGTTGAGGATCGCCTGGAAGACCGGCGTGCGGCTCAGGTCGCGCGGCGCCTGGAGCACGTCCACCAGCCGCTCGAAGGGCATGTCCTGCCGTGCGTAGCCACCCAGGGCCTGCTGCTTCACGCGGGCGATGAGCTCCCGGAAGCTCGGCGCACCGTCGAGCTTCGCGCGCAGGGCGAGCGTGTTGACGAAGCAGCCCAGCAGGCCCTCCACCTCGGGACGCGTGCGGCCGGCGATGGGGGTGCCCACCGCGAAGTCGTCCTGGCCGGAGTAGCGGGAGAGCAGCGCCTGGTAGAGCGCCATCAACACCATGAACGACGTAGCGCCTTCGCGGCGCCCCACGGCGAGCAGGGGCTCCGACACCTCGCGCGGCAGGTGGAAGCGATGGGCCGCGCCCGCGTAGGACTGCACGGCGGGACGGGGCCGGTCGGTGGGCAGCTCCAACGGCGGCGCCCCCTGGAGCAGCTCCTTCCACCAGCGCGCCTGTTCCTCCAGCACCGGGCCTGTCAGCCACTCGCGCTGCCAGACGGCGTAGTCGGCGTACTGCACCGGCAGCGGCGGAAGGACGGACGGCACGCCCGCGCTGGCGCAGGCGTAGAGGACGGGCAGCTCGCGACTGAGGACCAGCGCGCACCAGGCATCGGAGACGACGTGGTGCAGGAGCAGGTGGAGGACGTGCGCGTCGGGGCCCAGCCGCAGCAGGAGGGCGCGGGCGACGGGGCCCGTGTCCAGGCGGAAGGGCGTCGCGGTGTACTCCTGGCAGCGGCGCAGCATGGCGGCCTCGCGCGCTTCGGCCGTGTCCCCGGGGACGTCCTCCCTGTCCATCGGCAGCGTGCCGGTGGGGTGGATGTGCTGCACGGGGTGCGTGCTGGAGAGGGCGTACGTGGTGCGAAGGACCTCGTGGCGCTCCACCAGCGCGTCGAGCGCCGTCTGCAGCGCCCGCGCATCCAGCGGGCCCGTGAGCCGGAAGATGATCGCGTTGTTGTAGGCGGTGCTGTCCGGCTCCAGCTGCTGGAGGTACCACAGGCGTTGCTGGGCGAAGGACAGCGGCAACGGCCCACCGCGCGGCGCACGCGGGATGACCGGGTTCGCTCCGGAGTCCACGGTGGCGGGCTGCGCTTCGGGATGCGTGCTGCCAGGCGCGGGGCGCGGCGCGGGGATCTTGAAGGCGGGCAGGGACACGGGCTCGACGTGCCCGTCGGCGCGCAGGCGCACGGGACGGCCGGTGCGGTAGAGGCGCTCGGAGGCTCGCAGCGGGTGCGGTGCCCAGCGGTGGGACGCGTCCTCGGGGGCCTTCCAGAAGGACGTGGGGAGGCCCGGGCCGGAGAGGGCCAGCTCCCCCACGACCCCCGTGGGCACGGGTTCACCCGCCGCGTCCAGCACCCAGGCCTGGAGCCCCGCGGGCAGCTTCTCTCCGGTAGCCCGGGGCAGCAGGCCGCCTTCGCTGGCTTCTCCCGCGAGCAGCACGGTGCCGCCCGAGGCGCGCTGGAGCGCGGAGGCCAGCTCCGTCGACGCGCCCTCCAACATCCATGCGGACACCGGGGCCAGGGACTCGTGCGCACCAGGGAGGTCCGCCAGCGTGCGGGCCAGCCGTGCGGTGGTGTTCACCAACACCGCGCCGGACTGACGGGTGAGGGCAAGCAGCTCCCCGACGCCCGTGTCCCGGTCGCCCCGCACGCGCGACTGTCGCGAGGCCTCGTCGGCCACCAGGAGTTCGCGCAGCGTGGCCAGCCGGCGGAGCCCCTGGAGGACGACGGACGTCTCCAGCCCGAAGTCGATGAGGCACGTCACCTCGTCCACGTCCGCCGCGCGCACGTCGCGCAGCCGCTTGAGGCCACTGTCCACCGTGCCGATGAGGCCGGTGCCCTTCGCGTGGTGCTCGAAGGTGTGCTCCAGCAGCGCGTCGATGTCCTCCTTCGAGACCTTGTTGAGTTCGCCCTGATGTCCCTGGGCCGCGAGCAGCGACGCGGTGATGTCCGCGGAGCTCCGGAAGTAGGCCAGCAGCGGCTTGCGGACCTGCCGCAGGACCTCCGCTTCGTCGTCACCGACGAACGTGTGCAGCATGCAGGTGATGTGACCCCGGCCGGGGTGGCCATTGCGGCGCCACGCCTCGCGGTAGAGGGCCACCTTGGGCTTCAGCTCCTCCACCGAGTGGGCGAAGAGGCCGGTGAGGACGCCCGCGCCCAGCTCTCCCGCGAGGCGGAAGGTCTCCGGGTTGGCGGTGGCGGTGAGCCACACCGGCAGCTCCTGCTGCACCGGCTTCGGACGCAGGCCCACCTCCACGGTGACGCCATTGCCGCCCGGACGCCGCTGCCGCTCGCCGCGCCAGAGGGCCCGCAGCGTCTTCAGGTTCTGCAGGAGGATGTTGCGGCGGTCGGCGTAGTTCTGCGGCGCGAAGGTGAAGTCCTGGACGTGCCAGCCGGTGGCCACGGACACGTCGACGCGGCCCTGCGAGAGGTTGTCCACGACGGCCCACTGCTCCGCGACGAGCAGCGGATCATGCAGGGGCAGCACGACGCTGCCGGAGCGCAGGCGCAAGTTCTTCGTGACGGCGGCGAGCGCGGCGGAGACCACGGCGGGCTGCGGGTAGATGCCGCCAAAGGAGTGGAAGTGCCGCTCCGGCGTCCACACGGCGGAGAAGCCATTCGCGTCCGCGAACTTCGCGCCCTCCATCAACAGCTCGTACTTGGGCCCGGTGAGCGAGTCCTCGTCGTTGGCGAAGTAGGACAGGCTGATCTGCAACGGAGCTGCACCCTCGCGGCCCTGCGCGAGGCGCGAGGTGACGGCCTCGGAGGGGAAGACGACGCGCAGCCCGCGGGAGAGGGCCCAGAGGGCTTCGAGTTCGGGCTTCTCGGGAGCGGGCTCGGAGGCGGCGAGCCAGGTGGTGCCCGGGGCCGGGCGAAGGCGCGCATCGAGTCCGGCGAAGAAGTCCGCCAACGAAGCGTGCTTCAGCGCCCACGCGGGCTGGCCCGCGCCCATGGGCAGCAACCACGCCAGCGAGTCCGGCGAGGGCGAGGGCTCCTCGCCGTTCATCGCCGCTGTCGAAGCGTCGTCCAACACCGCTTCAACCTGAAGGACCCGCGCCGCGTCCAACCGGGAGGACGTGACGAGCCCCCGCCAGGTGACGAGGCGGGGCGCGGGCTGGCCTTCCAGGGCATAGGTCGGCAGTGAGTCCAGATCCGTGGGCCCGAGCGCCACCGGAGCGCCCCCGGCTTCAAGCACGCCCCACAGCGCGGCCAGCTTCTCGGGCGAGGCACGCAGGCAGAGCGCGACGGGTTCTCCCGGCGAAAGGCCCAGCTCCCGCAACCGCGCGGCGAGCCGCCGCGCACGGGTTGCCAGCTCCGTCCATGTCCAGGTCCGCTCTCCCTGGCTCACGGCGACGGTGTCCGGCTGACGCCGCGCCTGTTCACGGAGGAGGGCGGGCAGCGAGGGTGCGAGGGGAAGGGCCCGCGGTTCGGGCCACGCTCGGCGTTCGTTCTCCGTGCCCAGCGGCAGGCGGGAGAGGGGGGACTCGGGCCGGGCCAGCGCCGCGCCGAGCAGCACCTGGAGGTGCTCCAGCATGCGCCGCGCGGTGGAGGCATCGAACAGCTCCGTCGCGTACTCCAGCGCACCGTGCACGCGCCCGGGTTCCTCGGTGAGGATGAGCGTCAGGTCGGACAGCGTCGCGCCCCATTGCACGGGCGTGCCCGGCACTTCGACGAAGGTGCCCCGGGCCCCGACGGCCGCCAGCGCATCGCCGCCCATCTCCAGACGGGAGTGGTAGACGAAGACGGTGTCGGCCATGCGGTCCCGGCCGATGTCCTTGCCGGGGACGAGCTGTTCGACGAGCAGCTCGAAGGGAACGTCCGGGCGCGACTGCACGTCGGTGACTTCGCGCCGCACGCGGTGCAGCAGCTCGCGGAAGCTCGGGTCGTCACCGACGTGGGTGCGAAATGCGGCCGAGTGCGCAACGTAGCCGATGAGGGGCAGCAGCTCCGGCCGCGTGCGGTTGCCGATGGGCGTGCCGACGATGAGGTCCGCCTGCCCTGTGTACCGGTGCAAGAGCGCGTTCCACGCGGCGAGCACCGTCATGTACGACGTGAAGCCCTCGCGCTTGCCGAAGGCGACCAGCGCGTCGGCGAGCGCGGGCGGGAAGTCCAGCACCATGCGCTCGGAGGTGAGCGGACAGTTCGCGGGCCGGGGCCGGTCGGTGGGGATGCCCAACTGGCGCGGCATGCCGGCCAGTCGCTGCCGCCACCACTGCTCCTGTTCGGGGAAACGCGCTTCGGCCAGGGACTCCCGCTGCCACGCGCCGAAGTCCGCGTACTGCACCGGAAGGGGCGCGAGCGGTGAGGGCCTGCCCTGGAGGAAGGCGGCGTAGAGCTGCCCGACCTCCTGGAGGAAGAGCGACGTGGAGAGCGTGTCGCAGACGATGTGGTGGATGGCGCAGACCAGCAGGTGCAGGTCCGTGCGCAGGCGCACGAGCGTGGTGCGAAGGACGGGGCCATGCACCAGGTCGAAGGGCCGCGCGGCGTCCTCGCGGGCGAACTGGAGGGCGGCCTCCTCGCGCGCTTCGGGCGTGCCTTCCACCTGCACGAGGGGAAGCGGGATGCGCACGTGGGGGTGGAAGCGCTGCACGGG
Source organism: Corallococcus sp. CA047B (assembly GCF_003612065.1). Classification (NCBI taxonomy): domain Bacteria; kingdom Pseudomonadati; phylum Myxococcota; class Myxococcia; order Myxococcales; family Myxococcaceae; genus Corallococcus; species Corallococcus sp. CA047B. The sequence continues at coordinate 202 of NZ_RAWD01000188.1, read as the reverse complement.
CCTGCCGTCCACGGCGTCGTAGGTCGTGCGCAGGGCTTCGTGACGTTGGACGACTTCCTGGATGGCGCGCTCCAGGGTGGCGACGTCGGCGGGACCCTCCAGGCGCAGGACGAAGGGAATCGTGTAGGCGGACAGGCCGGGCAGGTACTGCTCCAGACGCCAGACGCGCTCCTGGACGAAGGAGAGCGGCAGGGGGCCGGTG
>NZ_RAWD01000187.1:0-19333 GCF_003612065.1 Corallococcus sp. CA047B | reverse complement strand
GCCAGGGGGGCCTGGAAACGGGGTGGGAAGCCGGCATTTCCGGGGCGTGCCGGCGGTTACATTGGGTCCTCCGGTACGCCGCCGGGCCCCGATTCACCGCGCGTCTTTGGTGGACGCGCCATTTCCGCTACAAGCCGCCGCCATGTTCAACGTCATCAACGTCTCCAAGGCCTATGGGCCCAAGAAACTTTTCGAGGAGGTCAACGTCGCCTTCTCGCCGGGCCGTCGCTACGGCCTGACCGGTCCGAACGGGGCCGGCAAGTCCACCTTCATGAAGATCCTCGCCGGTGACGAGGAGCAGGACATGGGCGACATCATCCGCCCGCGCAAGCTGGGCATCCTGCGCCAGGACCACTTCCGCTACGAGAACGACCGCGTCCTGGACGTGGTGCTGATGGGCAACCGCCACCTGTGGGCGGCGATGGATGAGAAGAACAAGCTGCTCGCCAAGTCCGACATCACCGAGGAGGACGGCAACCGGCTGGGTGAGCTGGAAGGCGTCATCGCGGAAGAGGACGGCTACTCCGCGGAGAGCGACGCGGCCACGCTCCTGGCGGGCCTTGGCATCGACGAGGCCTTCCACGAAGAGCCCATGCGCCAGCTGACGGGCGGCCTGAAGCTGCGTGTGTTGCTCGCGCAGGCGCTGTTCGGCAAGCCGGACGGGCTGCTGCTCGACGAGCCCACGAACAACCTGGACATCGATTCCATCCGCTGGCTGGAGACCTTCCTCCACCAGTACGAGGGCGTGCTGATCACCATCAGCCACGACCGGCACTTCCTGAACTCCATCTGCACGCACATCGCGGACATCGATTACGAGACCATCATCCAGTACACGGGTGGTTACGACGACATGGTCCGGCAGAAGTCGCAGCTGCGGACCCGGGTGGAGTCGGAGACGGAAGAGAAGAAGAAGAAGATCCTCCAACTGCAGGACTTCGTGGCGCGCTTCCACGCCGGCACGCGCGCCTCGCAGGTGCAGAGCCGCATCAAGCAGATCGACAAGCTGAAGACGGAGGACCTGAAGCGCTCGAACATCGCGCGGCCCTTCATCCGGTTTGATCAGAAGGTGGTCAGCGGCCGGCAGACGCTGATGTTCGAGGGCCTGAAGAAGTCCTACGACGGCGTGCAGGTCATCAAGCCGTTCACCGGGCTGGTCTGCAAGGGCGAGCGCATCTGCGTCATCGGCCGCAACGCCGTGGGCAAGTCCACGCTGGTGAAGATGCTGGCCGGAAAGACGGAGCCGGACGCGGGCACCATCACCTGGGGCCATCAGGCGTCGGTGGGCTACCTGCCGCAGGACCACCACGGGGTCATCTACAAGGGCACGACCTGCTTCGGCTACCTGCGGGAGATCAGCGAGAAGCTGACGAACGAGGAGATCTCCGGCGTGCTGGGCCGGATGCTGTTCTCGGGTGAGGAGCGGATGAAGAACACGGACACGCTCTCAGGTGGTGAGACGGTGCGCGTGCTCCTGTCGAAGCTGATGATCATGCAGGACAACGTGCTCATCCTGGACGAGCCGACGAACCACCTGGACCTGGAGTCCATCGCGGCGCTGGCCGAAGGCCTCCAGAAGTTCGAGGGCACGGTCATCGTCGTCACGCACGACCAGGAGCTCATCTCCGAGGTCGCCACGCGCATCTGGAGCCTGGAGGCGGGCAAGGAAGTGCTCGACTTCAACGGCCCCTACTCCGAGTTCCGCGAGAAGCACGCGGACGCGGCGATGAAGCGCCGGTAGTCCAAATCCAAGCAGGGCCCCATCGCCGCCCGCCTCCGGTAATTCCGGAAGCGAGGCGGCGATTCCATTTGGAGTTGTCCATCCCTCTCACGGGGGATGCCCATGTCACGGGGGTTGATCCTCTTTCAGGACGCGGACGACTTCGAAGAAAAGTTCGTGGTGACCCAGCTCTCCGACACGGCTCGCGCGAAACTGCTGCGCTGGAGTAAATGAGTCCCTGAACCCCCATGAACAAACCCGCTTCCCTCCTCATCGCCCTGACCTGCGCGCTGCTGCTGTCCGCCTGCGGTCCCTCGGAGTGCACCCCGGACAACTGCCGGGACGGGTGCTGCTCCGCGGAGAACGAGTGCATGCGGTACGCCAGCGATGAGGCATGTGGCCCCAGGGGTGGCGGCGCCTGTCTCAGCTGTGCCAGCGGCAGCGTCTGCCACCTGGGCCAGAGGGCGTGCATCGTGGGTGTGATGCGGACGCGGGTGCAGCCCGCCCGGGCCACCATCCTCCCGTACGACCCCTATTCCACGGAGGATGAGGAGTGGGACTTCGATGGCACACCGCCCGACGTCGTCGTTGAAATGCGCTGCCCGTCCGCGTCCGGCGTTTTTCGCACGCCCGAGGATCCGAGCCTGAACCCCCGATGGAACTCCGGCGGCTGCGAGGTCCTCACCTCCAACCTCCTCAAGTTTCCGCTCGAGATTTCGATCTTCGACGTCGACGATTTCGCCTTCGACGACTCCATGGGCACCCTCACCTACCAGGTCACGCCCGAGGACCTTCACTTCGGCCGGATCGAACTTGCCCTTCCAGAGGCCGTACTCGCATTGGACATCGACCTCTCCCATACCTATTCCGCTGAATAGGAACGATGACGTCCCAATACCTCGTCCTCTACGGCATGGATCCTTCCGGCCCACTCAGGCACGAACTCAAATCCTTGATGGGACCGGCCTTCTCACCGGGGCCTCTTCCCTGTGAAGCAGGCCCTTTCACGCCCGAGGAGGCCACCGCAGCGCTGTCCCGCCTGAAAGCGGCGACGGGCTACCTTGGACCTTTCGGCGGCATCATGCGGTTCCAGCCGGCCCTGGAGGCAGTCCTCCCCCTTCCCCACGAGGAGGCCGAGTCCATCGCGCTCAAGGCCGCACAGGAGCAACTTCTCCTTGAGGATCCGAAGCACGCGGACCGGGGCTCGTTCTCCTGGCACTGGGTGGGAAGCTTCGAGCTCACACGGTGCTGGGCCTTTCTCCTGTACGACGGACCCAACATCCCTCCTGGTCTCGCGGTGGTCGTGGATAAACACAGCCACGAGTCCATTGTCTGGCGCTACATCGACGTGGCCATTGCCCTCGAGAAGGCCGGTTTCGACGTGACTCCCGCGCAAGGGCACACCCTCCGGGCGGCGGGCTCGTGGAGACCGCCCTCCAGGCAGCCCTACGAAGACTGAGTAACCGTCCCAGTGCCACAGGCGTAACGCAGGGAATGCACCCGCGCCCCCTGCTGCTGTCCCTCCTGCTGCTCGCCAGCGCCTGTGGCCCCTCCTCGTCCGTGGATGAGGGTCTGGGCGTCGTCCAGGAACTCGATACCTCCGAACAGGGCATCACCGACTTCGTGCGCTCCGGCCGCTACAAGTCGTGGCTCGCCGAGCCCACCGTCCACGAAACGCGCGCGCCCCACGGCAGCAAGGTCCGCGTCTTCTTCAACGACCGCGTCGTGGGCTCGCTGCGCGACGGCAATGCCACACACCCCGTGGGCAGCATCCTCGTCAAGGAGCTGTTCGAGAAGGACGGGAAGACCCTCCGGGGCCACGCGCTGGACGTGAAGGTCGCCGACGGCGCCGGCAAGGACACCTGGATCTTCTACGAGGGCTTCGGCCCGAACTACGACAGCAACTACTACGGCCGCGGCCACGACACCTGCCACGGCTGCCATTCGGACGGGAAGGACTACGTCACCACGCCCCTGCCCTGAAACGACCACGGGCGGCCTTCCCCAAGGAAGACCGCCCGCCATCGTCAGGCCCCGTGCCCGTGCCGGCTACCGCGCAGGAGACTTGCGGCGCATCAGGAACACCCCCAGGCCCACGCCCGCGGCCACCTTCGCCGCTGCGGCCAGCGGCGTCTTGCTCAGCGGCACGGGCTGCGTTGTGTACGGCGGCACCGGCGGCTTGGGACGGAAGTCCGTGGCTCCAGGCAGGTCCGCGCCCTGCTCCTCCGCCTCCGTCTTCGTCACGTTCGGGCCGGCCGCATCCGGATCGCGCTGACCCGGCGACTTACCGTCCGGCGACTTGTGCTCCAGGATGCCGTTGATCTCCGCGCCCAGCAGGATGACCTGGCAGGAGATCCACATCCACAGCAAGAGCACGATGACACCGCCGATGGCGCCGTAGTTCACGTCGTACGAGCCGAAGTTCGCCACGTACATGGAGAACGCCCACGACGCGGCCACCCAGATGAGCACACCCACCACCGAGCCCGGCGTGATGAACTTGAACTTCTGCTTCACGTCCGGCAGCGCGTAGTACAGGTACGCCCACAGGCACATCATCAGGAGCCCCGCCACCGGCAGGCGCAGCCACATGATGACGGTGCTCAGCGGCTCACCCAGCTTGTTCGCCACCGCCGGCGTGACGACCGCGACGAGGGCCGCCAGCACCGCCGTCACCGCCGTGCCCAGCGTCGTCAGGAGCGCGATGCCGCGCTTCTTCCAGAACGGGCGCTTCTCCTCCACGCCGTAGACGGTGTTGAGCGCCTCCATCAGCGCCACGATGCCGCCCGACGCCGCCCAGATGGCGCCCACGCCACCAATGGTCAACAGCCCCACCGGGTTGCTGTTCGCCAGCGCCTCCAGCCGCTCACCCAGGATCTTCGTCACCTCCTGCGGCGCCACGCGCGACAGCTCCTGGACGAGCTGCTGCGCCTGATGCGGATCAATCAACACGCCCGCGAGCGACACGAGGAACAGCAGGAACGGGAACAGCGCGAGGATGCCCTGGAACGTCAGCGCCCCCGCCACGTTGCCCACGTTGTCCCGCCCCCACTCGGCCTTGAGGGACTTGAAGAACTCCTTCCAGCTCATTCCCTTGCCGGGCAAAACCATGCTGCCTCCTCCGAGGTGTGGCCACGACTGCTCGGAGGAGATTGGGCATTCCATCCCCTGACTGGCGTCCTCCTCGCGGAAGTCGCCCGCCTCCCTGCCTGCTGCCCGCGCAGGGAGACCGGAATGGCAAGCCCCCACTTCGCGTCCGCCCGCCTGCTCCAGACGTCGGACAACCGTCAGAAAACGGGCAGGACCGGGGCGTCCTTCAGCCGGGGCGCCTGCTGATCCTTGCCGGACAGCAGCGGCGCGCTCACCGGCCAGGGGATGGCCAGGTCGGGATCATTCCAGTGCACGCTCCGCTCGGTCTCCGGCGAGTACAGCGCGGTGCACTTGTAGAAGAAGTCCGCGGAGTCGCTGAGCACGCAGAAGCCGTGCGCGAAGCCCGGAGGCACCCAGAGCTGGCGCTTGTTCTCGAACGACAGCTCCGCGGCCACCCAGCGGCCGAACGTGGGCGAGCCGCGCCGCACGTCCACCGCCACGTCCCACACCGCGCCGGACAGGCACTGCACCAGCTTGCCCTGCGCGTTCGGCTCCTGGAAGTGCAGCCCCCGCAGGGTGCCCTTCACGGAGCGCGACAGGTTGTCCTGCACGAAGGGGCCGGTGATGCCGGCGTCCGCGTAGCGCTTCGCGTGGTACGACTCGAGGAAGAAGCCCCGGTCGTCGCCGAACACCTTCGGCTCCACCAGGAGGACTTCGGGAAGCTCCAGGGGGGTGACCTTCACGACACCGCTCCCCGGTTCTCGATGAGATCCAACAGGTACTGGCCGTACTCGTTCTTGCGCATGGGCGCCGCCAGCGCCGCCAACTGCTTGTCGTCGATGTAGCCCATGCGGAAGGCGATCTCCTCCGGGCACGCGACCTTGAGGCCCTGACGGCGCTCGATGATCTCGATGTAGTTGGACGCCTGCATCAGCGACTCGTGCGTGCCGGTGTCCAGCCACGCGTAGCCCCGGCCCATCAGCTCCACGTTGAGCTGCCCGCGCCGCAGGTACTCGGCGTTCACGTCGGTGATTTCATACTCGCCGCGCTTGCCAGGCTTGAGGTTGGCGGCGATGTCCACCACCTGGTTGTCGTAGAAGTACAACCCGGTGACGGCGTAGTGCGACTTCGGCTTCGCCGGCTTCTCCTCGATGCTCACCGCCTGGTGCTGCGCGTTGAGCTCCACCACGCCATAGCGCTCCGGATCCTTCACGTAGTAGCCGAACACCGTCGCGCCATGCGTGCGACGCGAGGCGCGCTGCGTGAGTTCGCCCATGCCGTGGCCGTAGAAGATGTTGTCGCCCAGGATGAGGGACACCGGGTCCTTGCCCACGAAGTCGCGGCCGATGACGAAGGCCTGCGCCAGCCCCTCCGGCTTCGGCTGCTCGGCGTACTGGAAGCGCACGCCCCACTGCTCGCCGTCCCCCAAGAGCTCGCGAAAGCGCGGCAGGTCCTGCGGCGTGGAGATGATGAGGATCTCCCGGATGCCCGCCAGCATCAGCGTCGTCACCGGGTAGTAGATCATCGGCTTGTCGTAGACGGGCAACAGCTGCTTGCTCACCACGCGCGTCAGCGGATACAGGCGCGTGCCCGAGCCGCCGGCGAGAACGATTCCCTTCATGGATGCTCCTTGCGTTCCACGCACCCGGCCCGGGATTCCGGCGGATCGCGTGGAGGGATGCGCGCGGCCGGCCGCCACGCGCGGATGATCAAACGGGACGGTTCGCCTTCCACGCCGCGTGGAAGCGCGCCAGCGACTCGGCCAGCGCCAACGGCTTTGCTTCCAGTTGGTCGCGCACCTTGTCCGTCGTCAGGCCACTGCGCAGCGGCCGGGGGCTCGCGAGCTTCAGGTCCGCCATCCGCGTGGGCGTGATGAGCGACGCGTCGAAGCCGAACACCTCGCACAGCGCCCGGCCAAACCCCACCCGGTCGATGACGGTGCCACCGCAGGTGTTCCACACCCCGCCCAGCCGCCGCACGCCCAGCTCCGCCAGCATCGCGGCCACGCTGTCCGCGAAGCTCGGGGACACCACCTGGTCCTCGAAGAGCTTCACCGGCTGCCCCTTCTCCAGCGCGCCCACCAGCCAGGCGCCGAAGTTGGGACGGCCCGCCGCCGGCCAGCCGTACACCACCGCCGTGCGCGCGATGGCGCAGCCCGGGACGAAGGTGCGCGCCGCCTGCTCCGCCATGTGCTTGGTGAGCGCGTACACGCCCTTCGGGTTGGGCAGCGCGTCCTCCGCGTACGGGCCCGCGTCCCCGTCGAACACGTAGTCCGTGGACACGTGCACCAGGTGCGCGCCCACCGCCCGGGCGCCCCGGGCCACCGCCGCCGTGGCGGTGACGTTCGCCGCGAAGGCGGCCTCGGGGTCCTTCTCGCACGCGTCCACTTCCGTCATGGAGGCAGGGTGGATGATCACCTCGGGCGCGCTCGCGGAGAGCGCCTGGGCCACGTCCGCCTCACGCGTGAGGTCCACCTCCACGTAGCGGTGCGTCCCGCCGGTGCGCCGGGGGCCGCGGCCCAGGCCCACCACGTCGTGTCCCTGCTGGGTCAGCAGCGCGCAGACGCGGCTGCCCACCAGGCCGTTGGCCCCCGTGACGAGCAAGCGCATGGCCTAGCCCTTCCCCTGGAGGCGGGCCTTGTACTGGGTGTCGAAGTACTGGCGGTAGGCGCCGCTCGTCACCCGCTCCCACCAGGCGCGGTTCTCCACGTACCACTTCACCGTGTCCGCCAGCCCCTGCTCGAAGGTCTGCTGCGCCTTCCAGCCCAGCTCCGTGCGGATCTTCGTCGGGTCGATGGCGTAGCGCCGGTCATGCCCGGGCCGGTCCGCCACGTACTGGATGAGGGACTCGGGCTTGCCCAGCAGGCCCAGGATGCCCTTGACGATCTCGATGTTGCGACGCTCGGAGCCACCGCCGATGTTGTAGACCTCGCCGGCCCGGCCCTTCTCCAGCGCCACCAGCAGGCCCTGGCAGTGGTCCTCCACGTGGAGCCAGTCGCGCACGTTGGCGCCGTCGCCATAGACGGGCAGCGGCTTGTCGTGGAGCGCGTTGACCACCATCAGCGGGATGAGCTTCTCCGGGAACTGGTAGCGGCCGTAGTTGTTCGAGCAGCGCGTCACCACCACGTCCATCTTGAACGTGTGGTGGTACGCCAGCGCGACCAGGTCGGAGCTCGTCTTCGACGCCGAGTACGGGCTGGACGGCTGCAGGGGCGAGCTTTCGGTGAACGCGCCCGTGGGCCCCAGCGAGCCGTACACCTCGTCGGTGGACACCATCAGGAAGCGCTTCACGCCCCGCGCCCGGCTGGCCTCCAGCAACTGCTGGGTCCCCAGGACGTTGGTGGTGACGAAGATCTCCGGCCCCAGGATGGAGCGGTCCACGTGGCTCTCCGCCGCCAGGTGCATCACCGCGTGGATGGAATGTTGCACCATCAGGTGCTCCACCAGCTCACGGTTGCCGATGTCGCCGCGGACGAAGACGTGCTTCGGGTCTCCCTCCAGGTCGGCGAGCGTCTCGAGGTTGCCCGCGTAGGTGAGCTTGTCGAGGTTGACGATCTTCCAGTCAGGCCGTTCGCGACGCAGGTACTTCACCAGATTGGAGCCGATGAAGCCGCAGCCCCCTGTCACCAGGACGTTCATTGACAAGCCACCACTCGGACGCAGGAGAAAGCGCCCTCCGTATCGGAGGCAGGGGAGCCCCGTCAAGGCAAGGCCGCGCCCACTTGTCCCCGGTGCGTGCCGGTTGTAAACGCCATGGCCAACGTGAGCCTCTGGAACAGCAAGCGAGGGACCGCCTCCCGGAGTGTCGGGAGGGTCCACCAGCTGGTGTCGCACCTGGCCTGGGGCGACGCCGTGGGCAATCAGGTGCGCTACCTGCGGGACCTGCTGCGCGGCTGGGGCTTCGACTCGGAAATCTACGCGAATGAGTGGGACGAGGCCTGCCGCGACCAGGTGCGGCCCGCCCGGGACTATCCGCGCGATGCCAGCTCCGACAGCGCGCTGCTCATCCACCACAGCTTCGAGTCGCGCCTCGTCCCCCTGGTCGCCAAGGCGCGGGGGCGCAAGGCGCTGCTGTACCACAACGTCACGCCCACCCGGTTCTTCGAGGGCGTGGACCGCCACGTGGCGCAAGGCTGCACGGCGGCGCGCGAGGAGCTGCGGGCGCTGCGCGACCACGTGTCGCACGCCTGGGCCTACTCGCACTTCAGCGCGGAGGAGCTGGCCGCCGCGGGCTACCGCGACGCCTCCGTGCTGCCCTTCGCGGTGGACTGGAACGCATTCGACGTGCCGCCGGACCCGGCGCTCCGGGCGCAGGTGGAGGATGGGTGCGCGAACATCCTCTTCGTGGGCCGCACCGTGCCCAGCAAGCGCCTGGAGGACGTGCTGCGCGTCTTCACCGCCTACCAGCGCCTGTACCAACCGCGCAGCCGGCTGCTGGTGGCGGGGACGCTGTCCAACAGCACGCCCTATGACGCGTCGGTGATCGCCCTGCGCGAGCAGCTGGGCCCCGAGCGCGTCGTCTTCCTGGGACGCGTGGACGCATCCCAGCTGTCCGCGTGCTTCGCCTCCGCGACCGCCTACCTCTCCATGAGCCGCCACGAGGGCTTCGGCGTGCCCCTGCTGGAGGCCATGTACCGGGGGGTGCCGGTGGTGGCGTACGGCGCCGCGGCGGTGCCGGAAACGATGGGCGGCGCGGGCCTCACCACCCTGTCGGACGACCCCGTGGAGGTGGCCGGGCTGCTCGCGGTGCTGGAGCGCGACGCGGCCCTGCGCGCGCAGGTGGTGGCCGCCCAGCGCGACCGGCTGGCCCCGCTGGACCAGCAGACGGTCGCCCGGCGGGTGCACGAGGCCCTGACCCCCTTCCTGGAGGGCCGCTCTCCGGTGCAAGCGAAGCCCGGGCCGGATGCCGCCACGGTGGTGTGCCCGGGCTTCGACACGGCGCCGGACGCGCCCATGTCCCGCCTGGCGCGCGCGGTGGTGGACCGGATGCCCGGCGCGAGGCTCTGGACGGTGCGGCGCGGGGTGATGCCGCTGCAACTGGCGCCGCGTGAGGAGCGACGTGAAGGCACGCCGGTGTGGCACTTCACCCCGGATGAACCAACCTCCCCCGCGAGCTCGGATGCGCCCGCGTCCTCTTCCCTGGAGACGGGCGTGCGCTGCGCCACCGGCCCCGTGCTGTTCGCGGGCGCGGAGGAAGTGGCCCGGCGGACGGCGGCCCAGGTCCAGGCCCACGCCTGGGGCGTCTGGGAGGCCCGCCGCGCGCCGGACGCGGGGGTGCGGCGGTTGCTGGGACCGCGCCTGAAGGAGCTGAAGCCCGACACGGACGTGGACGCGCTCGCGAGGGACCTGGCCCGGGAGCTGGACGCAGGAGGACGCACGCATGCGCGCTGAAGACCTCATCAGCACCCACCCCACCGCGGAGGCGGTGGCCGAAGCCCTGCGCCGGCTGCCGCGCCCCGAGCCGGAGAAGGTGGACGCGCTGCGCAGCAGGTTCACCGCCACCCTGGCGCCGGCCTCCAGCGCTGCCTGGCCGCACTTCCTGGAGGGTGCGCGGCGCAAGCGCGACAGTCGTTACGCCGACGCGCCCACCTCCCACCGGCCCGTGGTGGGGCCCGCGCTCGTGATGGCCAAGCGCGCCTTCCGGCTCGCGTTCCAGCCCTTCATCAACGAAGCGCTGCGGCGGCAGGTGGAGTTCAACGAGTCCATCCTGGACGCGCTCGCGCTCATCTACGAGCACCAGCGGACCCAGGCGCGCACGCAGGCCCTGTGGCGCCAGGAGGTGGACAAGCAGTTGGAGCAGCTGGCCGCCGAGCGCAAGAAGCCCTGAGCGACGCGGGCCCGGTACACGGACTCGAAGGCTTGCCTGGACCTTTTTCCCTCCCGTGTATGAGCTTGGGAGGGAAGCCGGAGTCGTGGCCTAGCTGGCGGACCGCTTCAGGACGGGAGCCTGGGCGATTCCGGAGAGCAGGTCCCGCAGCTCCGTGGCCTGCGTCTCGTAGCCTCGCACCTGGGCGCGCTGCGGATTGCGGTGGTGGGCAAGCCGCTCCGGATGCGTCAGCAGCTCGCGGAGCGCCCGCCGGAAGCCTTCCCGGTCGCCAATCTCCACGATGTTGCCATTGACGCCTTCGACGACGTCCTCGACCACGCCACCCGAAGCCGTGACGAGCACCCACACGTCCCGGGCCAGGGCCTCCCGCACCGCCAGACCGAAGCTCTCCTTCCACTGCGAGGGCATGAGCAGCACGTCGACGCCTTCGAAGAAGGCATCCAGCCCGTCCTGATCATAGGGCGGGACGACCTCCACGCGGCCGGGCACCTTCCACTCCTTCGCGTCGATGGAGGCGGAGCCCATGCGCAACTGGATGTCGGTCATCTTCAGCACGTACTGGTCCTCGGGCATCGATTCGAGGATGTCCTTGAGCCAGAAGTAGCCCTTGTGCACCGCGCGGCCGCCCAGGTACGCGAAGCGCACGGGGGTCTTCTCCGGCCGGGGGGCGCGCTCGCGCGACGGCAGGATGACGCCGTTCTTGTTGACCTTGATGCGGTCCGGGGCGATGCCATTGGCGATGTAGAGCTGGCGCTGGAACTCGCTGGGCGTGAGCAGCAGGGCCGCGCCATCCAGCACCTTGCGCAGCGCGAAGGTGCGCTTGAAGGTGAAGCGCGAGTCCGGCACGCACTTGGAGCAGACGCGCAGGTCGATGCTCTTCTGGTTGCAGTAGGTGGAGTCCTCGCGAACCATGAACTGCCGTTCGCACAGCCACCACGCGTCGTGCAGGGTGATGGTGTAGGGGATGCCCTCCTGCCGGCACGCCGTCGCGAGCGAGGCGCTCAGCATCTGGATGGAGTGGAAGTGCACCACGTCCGGGCGCACGGCCTTGAGCACCTGGGTGAACAGCTCCCCCATGCGGGGGTTCTCGTAGTCCAGCGCACGGTCGCCACCGTGCGGCACCTGCGCGGCGATGACGGGCAGGCCCCCGGTCTCGTAGCGCACCACCGAGTACGCCGACAGCGGCGACTCCAGGATGCCGGTGAAGACGGTGACGTCACAGCCGTTGTCATGGAGCCGGTGCGCCAGCTGCTCCGCGACGATGGTGGCCCCGCCGAAGCTCAGCGGCGCGAAGAGGATGTTCGCCTCCAGCACCTTGAGGCGCGGGGGCGAGGGCGGAGGCAGGTGCTTGAGCACCGGCTGGAGCCGCTCGGTGGCCACCACGGCGGGATGGTAGCGGCCCATCACGCTGCGGTACGCCGCCTCGCCCATCCGCTGGCGCAGGCCCGCGTCCTCCACCAGCCGCGACAGCGCGCGCTCCCACTCCGCGCTCGTCGTGGCGATGAAGCCGTTGCTGTCGTTCTCGACGATCTCCCGGAACGGCCCCGCGCCCGAGCACACCGTGGGCACGCGGAACACCGACGCCTCGATGTACTTGATGTTGCTCTTGGCGTCGTTGAAGAGGGTCTTCTCCAGGGGCGCGATGCTGATCTGCCAGGAGGCCAGGGCGCGCAGGTAGTCGTCCGCCTCCAGGAAGGGAATGCGGAAGACGCGGTCGGAGAAGCGCTCGAAGCCCTCCGGCAGCTCCAGGAAGCCGTGGATGGCCAGGCGCACGTTCGGGTAGCGCTCCATCACGGACTGGATGGCGTCCGACGCGACGGCGAAGTCGGCGTCGTGCGTCCGGGTCCCGCTGCCATAGCCGATGGTGACCATGCCCGCGTCCACCGTCGGCGGGCGCTGCTCCATCTCCTCGGACAGCGCCAGGATGCCTTCGTCCAGGCAGTTCTCGACGACGTAGACGTCGCCGGTGACGACCTTGCGCATGGCCTCCGCGATGGTCGGCGTGCTCGCGATGGCGTGCTCGCACATGCCGAGCGCCTTGCGATAGAGCTTCGCGCCGTCCAGCAGCAGGTCGCGCTCCTTCTTGGGAAGGCCCTGCACGTTGCTGTTCCGGCGGTACTCCTCCACGTCGAAGATGAGGTCATCGACTTCGAAGAAGTGGGGCAACCCCAGACGCTTCACCTCTTCGAGCGTCTCCACGACGTCGGGGAACGCCGGCACCCGGTAGAAAATGACCAGGCCATGGAACTGGAGCGCCGTCTTGCATTCGGCGTGGTCGTTCCAGCGCAGCACGGTGACCTCGTTGCCCAGCCGGCGGAACATCTCCACCTTCTGGTCCACGCGGTAGCGCTTGCACTGGGGGAGCGACAGCTCCGCGATGATGAGGATGCGCCGCCCGATGCTGGACCGGGAGTCCTTCGTCAGCGGCACCGTCCACGGCTGGGGGCGCGCTGCCCGGGCGATGGCCACGGCGGTGCTCCCGGCGGGGCTGGGCGCGAGCTGCTCCGCCCTGGGCAACCGCGCCAGCTTCGCGCCGACCTTGTGGAGCGTCTGCTTGCCGCGCTGGTAGACCTTCCCGCGAAGCGTGCCGGGGGGCAGGACGCGCTCGCGCGCCGCCCAGTAGCGGTTCACGAGCTTCCACCCGAGGCTGCCGTTGATGTGCGCCAGCTGCGAGCGCTGCTGGGACGCCAGGGCATCCAGTTCGGAGACGCGGTGCGCCTTCTGGTCCAGCTCCACCTGGAGCACGCGCTGGGCCTTCTCCAGCTTGTCGAGTTCCGCGGAGCGGGCGCTCAGGGCGATGGCATCCGCGCGGGCCCGGAGCCGGGCGGCCTCCACGTCGGCCTGGAGCTGCTCGGCGCGGCGGGTGGTGGCGGCGATGCGCTGGGAGAGTTCATCGCGCGTCTGGGTGAGCTGGTCGCGCGTCTGGGTGAGCTGGTCGCGCTCCTGGCTCAGCCGGTCCCGCTCCGCGATCAGCTGCTGGGTCTGAAGCTGGAGCGACAGCCGGGAGCCCAGCGCGAAGAAGGCGGCCTTGAGCCGGGCGGCCTCCTCGCCGCGCGCCTCCACCAGGGCGCGCACGCCCTCGGGTTGATCCGGGCCCACGGCCAGGACGCCCAGGCCGTGACCGTGGTCGAACTCGAAGGAGGGATGGCGCCCCCGCAGCTCTTCCCACAAGCGCCAGACGCCGAAGTTGCGCTCCCGGACGTTGGTGTCGTGAAACAGGATGACACCCGAGCGGCTCATCTTGGGCAGCCACTGCTCGAAGTCCGCCCGCACCTGCTCGTACGTGTGGCAGCCGTCGATGTGGAGCAGGTCGATGGAGCCGTCCGCGAAGGCGCCCGCCGCCTCGGAGAAGGTCATCGCGTTGAGACGGGAGAAGCCGCCGTACAGCGGATCATGATGCGCGCGCAGGTCGGCGAGCACGTCCGGCCCATAGAAGCCCGCTTGCGCATCCCCCTTCCACGTATCCACCGCGTGGCACTTCGTCTCCAGCTTCAGCGTGTCCACGGCCTGGCAGAACGCGCAATAGGACACGCCCGAGTGCGTCCCCAGCTCCACGAACGTCCGGGGACGCGCGAGGTCGATGATGAACATCGCGAACGGGACGTGTTCAACCCACGCGGAGGAGGCCAGAAGCCGCTTCGGCACCGTCAAGCTGAGGGGATGGTCCAGGGGATTGAGCAGTGGGTGCATGGTGTTCTTGGCGTCAGGAAGGCCTGGCCCCGATACACGGGGCACGCCCCCCTCTCCAGGCGTTGGCGCGGTGGCGGGGCTTCGAACAGGCGCCCGCCCGATGATGGACGTCCCTCCATGTCATCTGCCCTGGAGAGCGTCAAGGCCGGGAGGCCGCCTCCTCTCCAGGGGGGGAGACAGCCCCTCCGTCCCCGTCCCCGTCCTGCCGTTTGGACTTTCCGCCCGTCAGCGCGGCGGGCGGGGAGGCCACGCGAAGCGCAGCATCTCCGTGCCCAGTGCGTGATTGGGGCTGTGAAACACATCGCTGTCGAGGGTGTCCTTCCACCGAGCCTTGAATGCGGCGGCGGCAGCGGACGGGACCACCTCCGGCTCCCTCGCGGGCGGCTGTCGCATCAGCTCGGCGTGGGGCGTCCAGACCGTCCACAAGCCCCGGGCCGCCAGCCTCAGGCACAGGTCCACGTCGCGCCAGGCACCGGGCAGGTGTCCGGCGTCGAAGCCGCCCACGGCCTCGAAGCTGCTCCGGCGCACGGCGAGACACGCCGCGCTTACCGCGGACACCCGCTGCTGCACCGCCGCGCGGCCCACGTGTCCGGTGCCGTCGCGAGGCAGGCCCCGGTACGGACAGCCCGCGACCCCGTCCGCGCCCATGCCCAACACGAAGCCCGCGTGTTCGACGCGGCCGTCCAGCGCGAGCAGCTTCGCCCCCACCGCGCCCACCTCCGGCCGCAGCGCCTGCGACACCAGCTCCGCGAGCCAGTCCTCGCTGTCCGGAGACAGGTCCGCGTCGAGGAAGAGCAGCACGTCACCCGTGGCGTCGCGCGCGGCTTCGTTCGCGGAAGCGGAGGCCTGCTCTTGAGCATCCGAGGCCACGCGCCAGTCCACGTCCCACCCTTGCGCCGAGGCACGCCATCCGTGGAGACGGGCCGTGGCCGCTTCGTGGGTCCGGGCCTGGAGGATGGCGGTCACCCGGGGCCGGGGCGTGGGCAACGGATGGCGGACGCGTTGGAGTGAGGCATTGGCCCCCGGCTCGATGCGCGCACCGGGCTCCGTGCGGTCCAGGTGCTCCTGGAGCGCCTTGCGCGCGGCGATGCTGGCGTAGTCCTTCTCCCCCGCGTGCAGCGCCGTGGAGCCGGGGATGGCGCGCCAGTGGTAGAGCACGCGCGGGACGTGATGGATGCGTTCGGGCGTGGTGCGCTCCATCACGCGCAGGGCCAGGTCGTGGTCCTGACTGCCTTCGAAGCCGACGCGGAAGCCGCCCACCTCGCGCACGCGCTCCGTGCGGTAGACGCCCAGGTGGCTGATGAGGTTCTGGGTGCGGAACAGGTCCAGGTTGAACGCGGGCTTGAGGTACGGATCAAACCGGCGTCCCCGCGGATCGATCTTGTCCTCGTCGCTGTAGACGATGTCCGCGTCGGGGTGCGCGTTGAGGGCTTCCGCCACGCGGAGCAGTGCGTCCTCCGGGAGTTCGTCGTCGTGGTCGAAGAGCGCGACGAACTCGCCCTGGGCCAGCGCCAGCGCGGAGTTGGAGGCCGCGGAGATGTGACCGTTGGTGGGCCGGACGACGAAGCGGATGCGGGCATCGCGCTGGGCGTAGTCCTCCAGCACGGCGCGCACGTGGGGCTGGCGGGAGGCGTCGTCCGCGATGCACAGCTCCCAGTGGGGATAGAGCTGCGCGCGCACGGAGTCGATGGCCCGCCGGAGCCAGACCTCCGGCGTGTTGTAGGTGGGCATCACCACGGACACCCGGGGCTTCCAGGGCAGGGCCTCCGCCGTGCGGCGCAGGGACTCGCGGTCCGCGTCGGTGAGCGTGTCGTACTGCGCCACCCAGTCGTCGTAGCTTTCGAGCGACAGCCTGCCCTGGGACTTCTGGCCCAGCACCCCGTCCACGCCCTGGAGTCCCCCGGTGCGCAGGGCGCCCAGGTAGCGACGGGCCACCTGGGGAATGCGCTGGGGCTCCCGTACGAGTCGCAGGGCCAGGGGCAGGGTCGTGCGCAGCGCGGCCTCCGTCCGGCCCACGCGCACGGCGCGGACGTCGGTGAGGCGGAAGCGCGTGGCGTGGCTGACCGGGCCCAGGCGCAGCGCGTGCACGGCGTCTGGAAGTCGCACGAGGGCGCGAGCACGACCGTGGGCATCCAACGGCAGCCGGATGCTCTGTTCGGCCCCCGCGACGCCCGTGTCCACGACGAGCACGGGCGAGGCGGCGCCGGGGGCTTCGGTGCGGAGCTGGAAGGAGAGCTGTGTCCAGCCCGTGGGCAGCGGTTGCCTGTCGGCCGTGAGGGCCACGAGGGCCCCGGCGCCGTCGGCGTTCCACTCGAAGGGGCCTCCGCTGTCGGCGTTCACTCCCGTGACGGGTTCAGGTGTCAGGTGGACGGTGGGCCGCGTCACGCCCATGCGCACTTCGTGAGCCGCATCCCGCGTCAGGCGGGCCAGCTTCCGGCGCCGGCCTTCAGGCACTTCGCTCATCGGTCTGTTCCTTCCGCATCCGAGGGTTCAAGGCACGGATGGCCAAAGGGATCACCTCTGGGGGTGCGCGGGTGACGCGTCCACGCCTCGCGCAGGCGGAGGGCATCCCGCGCGTCGTCGCCATCGCTCCGTGCATGGGTCCTCACGAGCCGGGCGTGGGGGGTGTACAGCACGCGAAGGCCCCGCGCGCCCACGCGCAGGCACAGCTCCGCGCCCCGGGCATCGTCCGACGTGAAGGACTCGCCCCATCCGCCCAGGGACTCCAGCACGTCGCGACGGATCATCGCGCAGGCGCTGGAGACGGCCAGCAGATCTCGGGGCCAGTGCGAGCCGCCGAAGTCCCGGAGCGACGGATCCGGCAGCCCCGCGAAGGGCCGCAGCAGCCGACCTTCCGAGCCGAAGCACAGGCCCGCGTGCAGCACGTGCCCTTCAGGGGAGAGGATCCGCGCGCCCACCACGCCCACGTCGGGACGCAGGGCCTGTGAGGACAGCTCGGCAAGCCAGCCCGGTTCGGTCGGCAGCGTGCCGGCGTCCAGGCTCAGCACGAGGTCCCCACTCGATGCGCGCAGGAGTCGGTTCGCCACGGCCCCGGGCGTCAGGGTTCTCTCCACGCGAACGCGCACGACCTTCGCGGGGGACGCGACCGACGCCGCGGCCCCCGGCTCGCGCCCCCCGAAGACGGGCACGAGCACTTCCACCTCCAAGCCGTCCGTCAGGGCGAGCAGCGATTCGAGTCCTGCCTCGGTGCTCTCACCTGACAACAACACCGACACACGGGGGCGATGGGCGATCGAGCGGCGGATCCGGTACAGCCCCGGCGCGGAAGTCTCGACCGTCGCCGCCTCCCCCGCGCGCTCCAGGTGCGCAGTCACTGCGCGGCGACCTGCCTCGGACGCGGCGGGCTTGGCGCTCGCATCCGTGGCGGTGGAGCCCGGCAACGTGCGCCAGTGGTAGAGCACCTTGGGAATGTGGGCGAAGCGCCGCGTGCGCTCCATCAGCCGCAGAAGCAACTCATGGTCTTGCGCGCCCTCGAAGCCGGGCCGGATGCCGCCGACCTCGCGGAGCAGCGACGTGCGCACCACCAGGAAGTGACACACGTAGTTCACCGCGCGCAGCAGCTCCGGGGACAACTCCGGCTTCAGGTAGGGCGCGAAGCGCTGTCCCCCCGCATCCACCTTGTCCTCGTCCGAGTAGAGGACCTCCGTGTCGGGAGCGGACGCAAGATGCAGCGCCACCTCCGCCAGCGCATGCGGGGCCAGCAGGTCGTCATGGTCGAGGAAACCGACGAACTCTCCCCTGGCCATGGCCAGCGCGGCATTCGTCGCGCGAGCGATGCCCTGGTTCTCCGGCAGCCGTTCGAAACGGATGCGCGCATCCCCGGCCGCGAGCCGTCGCAGCGTCGCGGCGACCCCCGCGCCACGCGAACCATCGTCCACGATGCACAGCTCCCAGTGCGGATACACCTGCGCCGTCACGGAAGCGATGCACGCCTGGAGCACCTCGACCGGCGTCTCCCACGCCGGGGTGACGAGGCTGATGAGGGGACGCCGCGTCAGCCCTTCGAGCGCGGTGGTCGCGGCCCTGACGTCGCGCGCCTCCTGCTCGCGGGCAGCCCGCGCGTAGGCCTCCGGCTCGGGCATCACCAGGACCGGCCGGGCCGCGCCGAGCATGTGTCGCAGGGTCCGGACACAGGCATGGTTGAAGCCAATCTGCCGCCGCCACACCTCGCGCCACAACGGAAGCCCCACGGTCCCCGGAGGCTGGGACGCCAGCACGTCACAGCGCGCTTCCAGCGCATCCAGGGGCCCGCGCACACCGTCGGTCCGCAGGGGCCAGTCCTGCCCGGACAGCAACGCCACGAGGGCCCCGTTCCAGGACTGTTGTTCGCGCAGGCCCGGCGCCGCGGGCAGCCACGCGGCCTTCACGCCCAGCGGCAGGGGATCCGCGAGCGGAGCAAGCTCCCTCCGCGCACGCTCCGGCAGCGTCCGCTCCGGCTGCCGCAGCAGCGAGGCCAACAGGGCGTTGAAGTGGACCTGACGCGAGAGCAACAGCCGCTGCACGGGCCCGAGTCCCACCGTGCCCAGGCGCTTGGCGGTGGTGATGGCCGAGCCCCAACGCGCCCGGTGCGACGGAGGCACGTCGAAGCCGAGCACCTGCGTGAAGGCCTCGAGCGGCGGCGGAAGCCCCCCACTGTGGGTGGAGTGGTTCATGGCCGGCTCAGGGAGTGCGGTCGAGCTTGAGCCGGTCCGCCAGCGCCCGCAGCGTGTCGTGGATCCAGGGGATGGAATGAAGGCGCGCATTCACCCCATCCACGAGCCGGTGGCGGAACTCACGCGCCAGCAGGGCCTCTTCACGGGTCTGCACGACCGCAGCGGTCCAGGCACTCACCCGGCGCAGCAGCCAGGGGTCCGACGAGGCGGAAGCCGCACCGCCCCCCGGCGCCATGCAGGGCCCGCGCACTTCACACGAGGCGATGCCGCCGAGGAACACCGGCACGAAGAGCGCGCCCAGCCGCACGGGCAGGTCCCCGATTCCCCCCTGCCC
>NZ_RAWD01000186.1:0-19350 GCF_003612065.1 Corallococcus sp. CA047B | reverse complement strand
CCTCCACCCCTTCCTTCGCCTCCAGCAGCACCGCCTGGTTGAAGTGGTGCGCCTGCGGCAGCTCCTTCTCGAAGAACCACCGCTGGATAGGCGTCAGCGCCGCCTCTCCCTCCACCAGCCCCTGCTCTCCCACCGAGCCTCGGACCGCCTCCACCACCTTCGCCAACTGCTCCACCGTCGGGTGCTGGAACAACTGCTTCGGCGTCACCTTCAGCCCCGCCTGCCCCGCCTTCGCCACCACCTGGATGCTCAGGATGGAGTCGCCGCCCAGCGCGAAGAAGTTCTCGCGCACGCCCACCCGCTCCACGCCCAGCACCCGCGCCCAGACTCCCGCCAGCGTCTCCTCGGTCCGCGTCCTCGGCGCTTCGTAGGACTCACTGGCTTCCGTGCTCGCCTCCGGCGCGGGCAGCGCCTTGCGGTCCACCTTGCCGTTCGACGACAGGGGCAGCGCCTCCAGGACGACGAAGGCAGCGGGCACCATGTACTCCGGCAGCCTCGCCTTCAGCTCCGCGCGCAGTCCGTCCACCGACACCCGCGCATCGGCCTGTCCCACGACGTAGGCCACCAGCCGTTTGATACCGGGCGCGTCCTCGCGCACCACCACCACGCTCTCGCGCACGCCCTCGCACTGGCCCAGCGCCGCTTCGACTTCACCCAGCTCGATGCGGAAGCCACGCACCTTCACCTGGAAGTCCAGGCGGCCCAGGTACTCGATGCTCCCGTCGGCCAGGATGCGGGCCTGATCTCCCGTGCGGTACAGCCGCGTCCCCTCGGGCCCGTGCGGATTGGGAACGAAGCGCTCCGCCGTCAGCGACGGACGCCCCAGGTAGCCACGGCCCACCTGCACACCGCCAATGTACAGCTCGCCCGCGAGCCCCACCGGCACCGGTTCCAGGGCCTCGTCCAGGATGAGGATCTGCGTGTTCGCCACCGGCCGGCCAATGGGCACGCTGCGCCGTCCGTCGTCGCGCTCGCACGCCCAGAAGGTCACGTCCACCGCGGCCTCCGTCGGGCCGTAGAGGTTGTGCAGCGGCACGCCCAGTCGCTCCAGGCAGCGGTCCTTCAGCTCCAGCGGCAGCGCCTCTCCGCTGCACACCACGCGACGGAGCGCCGTGCACCGCTCCAGCCCGGACTCCTCCAGGAACACCTGGAGCATCGACGGCACGAAGTGCAGCGTCGTGACGCCCTCGCGCGCCATCACGTCCACCAGGTAGGCGGCGTCCTGATGGCCTCCAGGCCGCGCGATCAGCAGCCGCGCTCCGGTGATCAGCGGCCAGAAGAACTCCCACACCGACACGTCGAAGCTGAAGGGCGTCTTCTGCAACACGACGTCCTGCGGCTCCAACCCGTAGGCCTCCTGCATCCAGAGCAGCCGGTTGCAGATGCCCGCGTGGGTGTTCATCGCGCCCTTCGGGCGGCCCGTGCTTCCCGACGTGTAGATGACGTACGCCAAGTGCTCCGGCCCCGCGCCCGACACCACCGGTGCCGAAGACGACCGCTCCACCTGGGCCCAGTCCGAGTCCAGGCACACCACGGGCGTGCTCCCCACGGAGAGCAGGTCCACCAGGTGCCGCTGCGTGAGCAGCACCGCCACCGCCGAGTCCGCCACCTGATACGTCAGGCGCTCGGCCGGGGCGGACGGATCGATGGGCACGTACGCGCCGCCCGCCTTGAGCACGCCCAGGAGCGCGACCACCAGCTCCAGGGAGCGCTCCACGCAGACGCCCACGCGCACCTCGGGCCCCACGCCGCGCTCCCGCAAATGGTGCGCGAGCTGGTTGGCCCGGGCATCCAGCTCGCGGTACGTGAGCCGCAGTCCCTCGAAGTCCACCGCCACCGCGTCCGGCGTGCGCGCGACCTGGGCCTCCACCAGCCCGTGCAGCGTGACGTCGGTCGGATAGTCGCGGTGCGTGGCGTTCCAGTCCACCAGCAGCAGGTGGCGCTCCGCGACGGACATCAGCGGCAGCGACTTCACCCGCGTCTCCGGATGGGCCACGGCGGCCGTCAGGAGCACGTCCAGGTGCTCCGCCCACCGCGCCACCGTCGTCGCGTCGAAGAGGTCGGTGTTGTACTCCAGCGTGCCCGTGAAGCCGGAGGCCGCGTCGGTCAGCGACAGCTTCAGGTCGAACTGCGCGCCCGCGCCCTCCTCCTCCAGCATCCGCAGCGACAGCCCCGGCAGGCGCAGCTCCGGCAGCGGATCCTCCTGGAGCGCCAGCATCACCTGGAACAGCGGCGACCGGCTCAGGTCGCGCTGGGGCTGCAACGCGTCCACCAGCTTCTCGAACGGCACCGCCTGATGCGCGTATGCGCCCAGCGTCGTCTCACGCACCTGCTGGAGCAGTTCCCGGAACGACGGATTCTCCCCCACCCGCACCCGCAGCACGAGCGTGTTCACGAACAGGCCGATGAGCCCTTCCAGCTCCGCGCGATCGCGCCCCGCGACCGGCGAGCCCACGAGCACGTCGTCCTGCCCCGCGTGGCGCGCCATCAACACCTGCCACGCCGCCAGCAGCACCATGAAGGGCGTCACGCCCTCGCGCCGGGCCAGCGCGCGCACGGCGTCCGTCAACCCGGGCGACAGGTGCACCGGGAGGGTCGCCCCGGCGGCCGTCTGGACCACCGGACGCGGCCGGTCCGTGGGCAGCGCGAGCACGTGCGACGAGCCCTCGAGCTTCGCCCGCCACCACGCAAGCTGGGCCTCCAGCGTCTCTCCCTGAAGCCACGTCCGCTGCCACGCCGCATGGTCCGCGGGCTGGAGCGACAGCGGCGGCAGCGGCGATGCGTGCCCCGACACGAAGGCTTCGTAGAGCGCGGCCACTTCCCGCACCATCACCAGCATGGAGCCGCCGTCGGAGACGACGTGGTGCATCGTCAGCAGCAGCACGTGGCGCGTGGGCGCGCACTTCAGGAGCGTGAGCCGCAGGAGCGGTCCGCGCGCCAGGTCGAAGGGACGGCGCGCCTCCTCCGCCATCAGGCGCCGCACCTCCGCGCCCGCGTCCTCATGGGCCGACAGATCCTTCCCCACGAGCGGCACCGGCGAAGGCGCGGCCACGACCTGGAACGGCTGCCCTTCCGGCGCCACCAGCATTGTGCGCAGCGATTCGTGCCGCTGCACCAGCGCCTCGAACGCGCGCTCCAGGGCGTGCACGTCCAGCGCGCCGTCCAGCTCCACCGCCACGGGGATGTGGTACGCGGGATTGCCCGGCTCCAACTGCTCCAGGAACCACAGGCGCTGCTGCGCGAAGGACGGCACCAGCGCACCGTCGCGCGGCACCGCATGCAACGCGGGCCCCAGCACCCCGGCCTGACCCAGACGGAGGGCGTCGATGCGCGCCGCCAGCGCGCCCAGCGTGGACGCGTCGAACAGCTCACGCACGGGAAGCTCGACCTGGAAGGCCGCGCGGACCGACGAGGACAACCGCGTGGCCAGCAGTGAATGGCCTCCGAGCGCGAAGAAGTCGTCGCGCAGTCCCACCGACTCCACGCGCAGCAACTGGCTCCACAGGCCCGCGAGCAGCAACTCCGTGGGCGTGCCCGGCGCCACGAAGCCATGCTCCGCGCGCGGGGCCTCCGGGACCGGCAGCGCGGCGCGGTCCACCTTGCCATTGGGCGTGAGCGGCAGCGCGTCCAGCACCATCACGGAGGACGGCACCATCGACTCCGGCAGCAGGCGACGGGCGTGCTCCCGGAGCGCGGACTCCCCCAGCGTCTGTCCGGGCTTCGCGACCACATACGCCACGAGCCGCGCGTCTCCCGGCACGTCCTCGCGCGCGACGACCACCGAGGCCGCGACGCCCGCGTGCTGCCCCAGGACGGACTCCACCTCACCCGGCTCGATGCGGAAGCCGCGCACCTTCACCTGATGGTCCACGCGGCCCAGGAACTCCAACGTCCCGTCCGTGCGCCACCGCGCGCGATCGCCCGTGCGGTACAGCCGAGCGCCCGGCGTCCCACCGAACGCATCCGGAACGAAGCGCTCCGCCGTCAGGTCCGGACGGCCCAGGTAGCCACGCACCACGCCGTCGCCGCCGATGAACAACTCGCCGGGCACTCCCATGGGAACGGGGCGCAGGTGCGCGTCCAGCAGGTGCAGGCCGGTGTTCGCCAACGGCCGTCCCAACGACACCGTTCCGGAGCGCTCGGCCTCCACGCGATGCGTCGAGGACCACACCGTGGTCTCGGTGGGTCCGTACATATTGAGTAATACTGGAACCCGTGCCCGCAAGCGTGCCGCGAGCGCACCCGGAAGTGCTTCACCGCCCACCAGCATCTGCCCCAGCCCGCCGAGCGCCTCCAGCGCGCGAGGCTCCTCCACGAGCGCGCGCGCATACGACGGCGTGCATTGCAGGTGCGTGGCCGCGTGACGCTCCAACGTCTGGGCGAGCGCGACAGGCTCCAGCCCCACCGGCGCGAGCACCACCTGGAAGCCGCGCGTCCACGTCCAGAGCAGCTCCAGCACGGAGATGTCGAACGAGATGCTCGTCACCGCCAGCCACGTGCCCGAGCGCGGCGACACGTGCGCGTCCATCGCGCGGAAGAAGTTCATCACCGTCCGGTGCGGCACCAGCACGCCCTTGGGGCGCCCCGTCGAACCGGACGTGTAGAGCACGTACGCGAGCGTCCCCGAGTCCGTCTCCCGAGGCGCCGCGTCCGGGAAGTCTCCGGCTGGCGAAACACTCGCGTCCAGGGACGCCTCCAACACCAGCCGCTGCCCCTCCGGCACGGGGAGCACGCCGTCCAGGTGGCGCGGTCCCACCAGCACCCGCGCCCCGGAGTCCTGCCACATGGACGCCAGCCGCTCCGCCGGGTAGCCCGGATCCAACGGCAGGTAGGCCGCGCCCGCCTCCAGGATGCCCAGCAGTCCCACCGCCAGCTCCACCGAGCGGTCCACGCACAGGCCCACCACCGACTCCGGGCCCACGCCCCGCGCGCGCAGCTCCCGCGCCACGGCCCGCGCCCGCTGCCGCAGCTCGCGGTACGTCAGCCGGGTGTCCCCGACGATGAGCGCCACGGCGTCCGGCGTGCGGAGCACCTGCGCCGCGAACAGCGACGCGATGGTGGCCTCCGACGGGAAGTCGGTGACGGGCCCCTGCGCCAGCGCCGACAGGTGCTTCGCCTCCGCCGCGTCCAGCAGCGGCAGCGCATCCACCCGGCGCGACGGCTCCGCGACCGCGGCCTGGAGCAGCACGCGCAGGTGCCCGGACAGCCGGGCCGCGGTGTCCGCGTCGAACAGGTCGGTGGCGTACTCCAGGAAGCCCTCCAGGCCCCGCGAGGACTCCGCCAGCGACAGCGTCAGGTCGAACATCGCCGTGCCGGTGTGGACGTCCAGCAGGCGCGACTGGAGGCCGGGCAGCACCGGCGCTCCCACCTGCGCGCCCTGAAGGATGAACATCACCTGGAACAGCGGCGTGTGGCCCCGCTCGCGCGCGGGCTGGAGCGCCTCCACCAGCTTCTCGAACGGCACGTCCTGGTGCGCGTACGCCCCCAGCGCCGTGTCCCGCACCCGCCCCAGCAACTGCTGGAACGTGGGCGCGCCGGACAGCCGGGTGCGCATCACCAGCGTGTTGACGAAGAAGCCCACCAGCCCCTGGAACTCCGCGCGCTCCCGCCCCGCGATGGCCGTGCCCACGCTGACGTCGTCCTGCCCCGCGTGGCGCGCGAGGACGGCCTGGAAGCCCGCGAGCAGCACCATGAAGGGCGTCACCCCTTCACGCACCGCCAGCGTCTTCACCGCGTCCGTCAGCGCCCTGTCCAGCACCACCGGCAGGCGCTCACCGCGAACGTCCCGCACGACGGCACGCGGCCGGTCCGTGGGCAGCTCCAGCAGCCGGGGCGCCCCGGACAGCTGCTGCTTCCAGTACTTCAGCCGCGCCTCCAGCACGGGCCCGTCCAGCCCCTCCCGCTGCCAGTCCGCGAAGTCGGCGTAGCGCAGCGGCAGCGCGGGCAGCGGCGACGGCCGGCCCTCGCGCCGCGCCGCGTACAGCGCGGACAGCTCGCGCACGAGCACCGCCATCGACGCGCCGTCCGACACCGCGTGGTGCATCACCAGCACCAGCACGTGCGTGTTCGGAGACAGCGTCAGCAGCGTGGCGCGCACCAGCGGCCCGCGCGTCAGGTCGAACGGACGGCGTGCCTCCTCCTGCGCCCGCAATGCCGCCGCGGACTCCCCCTCCGACGCGGACAGGGACTCGAACGACACGCGCTCCAACGGCAGCGCCACATGCGGAGCGATGACCTGGAGCGGACGGCCCTCCTGCGCGCGGAAGGTGGTCCGCAGCGCGTCATGCCGCTCGGCGAGCGCCGTGAGGCTCTCCTCCAGCGCGACCACGTCGAGCGCCCCTTCCAGCCGCACCGCCGCCGGCAGGTTGTAGGCCACGTCGCCCGGCGCGTACTGATCCAGGAACCACAGCCGCGCCTGCGAGAAGGACACCTCGCGGTCGCCCGTCACGTCCAGTTGGCGCGGCGCGGTCCGCCCCGGCCCCTGCGCCTCGCGGAGCGCGACGAGCTGCCGCGCCAGGGACGCGATGCTCGGTCCCTGGAGCATCAGCTCCATGGGCACCGTCAGGCCCGTGCCGGTGGAGACCTCGTGCGCCAGCTCCACCGCCGCCAGCGAGTCCAGCCCGTAGCGCGTCACCGGCGCCCGGAGATCCAGCTCCTCGCGCCGCACGCGCAGGTGCCGGGCCACCACGTCGCGCAGCCACGCCTCCAGCGCCTCCGCCGTCTCCGCGCCCGCCTTCGTCACCGGCGCCGCGGCCGGCGCGGTGCTCGCGCGCGACGCGCCTCCGGACGACGTGGGGCCCGTTGAGCCAGGGCCAGGGCCGGAGCCCGGATCAGAGCCGGAGGGCGGCTCGGGCGGCGGCTCCCGCCACGCCATCACCTCCTGCAACGTGCCGGTGAGGAACCCGGCGCGGCACGCATGGCGCTGCACCTTGCCGCTGGACGTCTTGGGCAGGCTCCCCGGTTCGATGAGCACCACCGCGTACGCCTGCACCTCGTGCAGCTCCGCCAGCCGCTGGCGGATGACGCCGATGGCCGCGTCCGCCGCCTCGAACTGCTGGCGCAGGCCGCCCAGCTTGCGCACGTCGATCTCCTGCACGACGACCGCGCGCTCCTCGCCGCCCACGTCCACGGAGAACACCGCGCCGCCCCCGGGCCGCAGCGCCGGGTGGCCCACCTCCACCGTCGCCTCCATGTCCTGGGGGTAGTGGTTGCGGCCACGCAGGATGATCAGATCCTTGCGCCGGCCGGTGACGTACAGCTCACCGTCGGGCCGCAGGAAGCCCAGGTCGCCCGTGCGCAGGTACGGCAGCGAGTCCTCCTGCGCGATGCGCGCCTGGAACGTGTCGTGGCTCGAGTCCTCGCGGCCCCAGTAGCCCGTGGCCACGCTCCGGCCGGACACCCAGATTTCACCCACCATCCCGGGCGCGCGCCGCTCGCGCGTCTCCGGATCCACGATGGCGATGCGCTGATCCAGGATCGTCTGCCCGCAGCCCACCAGCGTCCGGGCCCCCGCGTCGTTGACGCCGGTCTCCTCCGCGCGGTGCTGCTCCAGCGCGCTGGCCGACAGGGTCATCGACAGCGGCGGCGCCGACTTCTGGCCTCCGGAGACGATGAGCGTCCCTTCCGCCAGCCCGTAGCAGGGGTAGAACGCCTCGCGCTTGAAGCCGCTGGGGCCGAACGCCTCCATGAAGCGGTCCAGCGTCTCCGGGCGGATGGGCTCCGCCCCGGTGAAGGCGACCTCCCAGCGGCTCAGGTCCAGCGCCTGTCGCTGTTCGGGCGTGCTCTTGCGCACGCACAGGTCGAAGGCGAAGTTCGGCCCGCCGCTGACGGTGCCCCCATAGCGGCTCACCGCCTCCATCCACGCCATGGGCCGCTTGAGGAAGCTCAAGGGCGACATGAGCACCGCAGGGTAGCCCCCGAACAGCGGCTGCATGATGCCGCCGATGAGCCCCATGTCGTGGTACGGCGGCAGCCAGATGACGGCCACGCTGTCGTTGCGCGTTTCGAAGGCGTGGTGGATGAGCCCCAGGTTGTGCACCAGGTTGCCGTGCGTGAGCATCACGCCCTTGGGCGTGCCCGTGGAGCCGGACGTGTACTGGAGGAACGCCAGCGAGTCGGACTTCAGGTCCGGCGCCTTCCAGGAGCCCGCCGCGTCGGTGGGCAGGTCGTCCGTCGCCAGCCACTTCACGCCCCGCAGCTCCGGGGCCTGCTCGAACAGGAACTCCGCCATCGACAGCACGAACGACGTCGTCAACACCACCGTCGCGCGCGCGTCCTGGATGATGGCCCGCAGCCGGGGCAACGTGCGCTCCAGCCGGGACGGATCCGGCGGATACGCGGGCACCGCCACCGCCCCCGCGGTCAGGCACCCGAAGAACCCCGCCACGTAATCCAGCCCGGGCGGATACAGCAGCACCACCCGCTCCCCGGCCCCGCCATGCGCCTGCAGCGTGGCGGCGATCGCCCGCGCCCGCTCGCGCAACCCCGCGAACGTCAGCGCCGTCTCCTCACCCTCCTCCAGGAAGGTGTAGAGCCGCCTCTCCGCCCCCTGCCGGGCCCTCTCGTCGATGAGGTCCAGCAAGGTCGCATAGGCCGGCGCATGGCTCGCCAAAAGCATGGTGGACTTCCTCTGGATGGTTGGCGGTGCAGGACCTGAACCGGGGGGATGGTCCGGCCCACGCACAAGTGGGCGAATTGTATCCGCAAACAAACCCAGCGAGAAATGTCATGCCGGTGCTTCTTGCTTTTCGCTGGGAATCTGTATGCGAACTCAATGACAGCCCCGGCTTCCCTGGAACCGGAGGGTAGAAATCCCCCGCGCGCAGGAAGGAATCCGAGAAGTCGCGGGCCCAGGCGGCGTGTTACCGCCTTGAAGTCACCGAGGGAATCATCAACATTGGCGGGACGCGAGCGCCTCCGGAGGAAGCCGGATGCCTGCTCCCTAGCACTGGCAGCAACATCCCATCCGCTCCGGGTCAAAACGTCCCGGAAGCCCCCCGCGAGACCTCCCCATGCTCGAGCGCCCCATGTACCTGAAGCCCGATGTCGCCATCGAGCCACTGTTCAACCAGTGGTACGTCTGGTGGTACCTGCTGTCGCCCGCGACGGCGCCGCTGTTCGTCTCGCGCCTGCACCTGAAGCTGATGCAGTCGTTCGTGGCGAACCCGGACGTGCACGTCGCCGCGCTCCAGAACCCGGCGCTGATGGGCGGCCCGTTCATCAACCACCCCGTGTCGCGCGTGGGGGACGTGAAGGCGCTGCTGGATCGCACCACGAAGGACCACGCGGACTTCCTGGCCTACACCAAGGCGCTGGCGGACCTGGAGCAGCTGCTCGCCAGCTCCAAGGGTGAGTCGCTGGAGCCGCTCTACGCGAAGGTGCCGGACATGCTCCGGGGCTACGTGGAGCTGACGTACGACCTGGCCCACCGGGCCAACGCCCGCATCATGGAGCCGCTGCTCTACCGCAGCAGCCTGTACAAGGAGTCGTCGCAGAGCGTGTCGCTGATGCGCGTCACGGGAGACGCGCGCAAGTATGTCTTCAGCACGCCCCGGCTCGAAGGGGACACGCCGCTGTGGCTCCAGGTGCCCTTCCGGCACGAGGGCCTGGACGCCCTCTTCCGCATGCGTCACACGCCGGGCAGCCCCGGGCAGGTGGCGGAGATGCTGGGCGTGCCGACCTCCGCGGCGGACGCGTTCGCGGACCTCTTCACGGACGTGGCCCCCCGCAAGCCGGAGCCCTACACGGGGCCGGGCGTACGCGTGCGCTACTTCGGTCACGCGTGCGTGCTGATGGAGACGCGCGAGGTGTCCGTCCTCACCGACCCCGTCATCAGCTACGAGTTCCCCACCGAGCACGCGCGCTTCACCCACGCGGACCTGCCGGAGAAGATCGACTACGTCCTCATCACCCACGGCCACGCCGACCACCTGATGATGGAGACGCTCATCCAGCTGCGTCACCGCATCGGGACCATCGTCGTGCCCCGCTCCAACTCGTTCTCGCTGGCGGATCCGTCGCTGCGCCTGATGCTGGAGAAGACGGGCTTCCGCAACGTCGTTGAAATCGACGACCTGCAGGAGATCCGCATCCCCGGCGGTTCGCTGATGGGCATTCCCTTCATCGGCGAGCACAGCGACCTGTCCGTGCAGGCGAAGACGGCGCACCTGGTCCGCCTGGGCGGCCGCGCGATGCTGATGGCCGCGGACTCCAACGCGCTGGAGCCCCGCATGTACGAACACCTCCAGGAGCTGGTGGGCCCGCTGGACGCGCTCTACCTGGGCATGGAGTGCGAGGGCGGCCCGATGAGCTGGATGTACGGCCCGCTGCTCAGCAATCCCCTGCCGCGCAAGATGGACCAGTCGCGCCGGCTCAACGGCTCCGACTCCGCGCGCGCCACGGAGATCCTCAACCACCTGAAGCCGCGCGAGTCCTTCGTCTACGCCATGGGCCAGGAGCCCTGGCTGCGCCACGTCATGGTGCTCCAGTACGACGAGACGGCGCCCCAGATGATCGAATCGAACAAGTTCCTGGAAGTCTGCCGCAGCCGGAACATTCCGGCCGAGCGGCCCTTCCTGCGGATGGAGCGGATCCTGGAGTAGCGCGGGGCGCAGGTCGGGTGAGGCGCGGCGGGCCGGACGGCACATAGAATCGCCGGCCATGGCCCCCCGTCCCACCCGTCCCGTGTTGAGAGCGGTGTTGAACGCCCTGGCGACGTTCCTCGCCACGCTCAAGGGCGTCCACCAGATGCTGTTCGACGCCGTGCGCTGGTCGCGCATGCGCTACGTGTGGCTCAAGCCCCAGCCCACGGACATCTTCATCGCCACCGCGCCCAAGGCGGGGACGACGTGGACGCAGCAGATCGTCTTCCAGCTGCTCACGCGGGGCCGGGGCGAGTTCCAGCACATCGACCAGGTGGCTCCCTTCGTGGACGTGATGTCGCTCATCCCGCACGCGGAGCGGCTGCTGGACGCCATGCCCGCGCCGCGCGTCTTCAAGACCCACCTGACCTACGGCGTGCTGCGGCCTCCCGCGGCCTGCCGCATCATCTACGTCACGCGCGTCGCCTCGGACAGCCTGCTGTCGCGCTACCAGCACGACTGCCTGATGCAGGGTCAGCGCATCGACTTCGATCGCTATGTCCAGCACTCGCTGCGAGCCAACGAATGGGGCCGGCACCTGGCCTCGTGGTGGCCGCACCGCGCGGATCCGAACGTGCTGCACGTGCGGTACGCGGACCTCGTCGCCGACCGGGAAGCGTGCCTGCGCCGCATTGGCGCCTTCCTGGGCGCGCCCGTCCAGGACGAGGACCTGCCCCTGCTGATGGAGAAGACGGGCTTCGAATACATGAAGCAGCACGACGCCCGGTTCGACCCCCGGCTGTCTCGGCACGAGCCCCTGGATCCAGGCCAGGGCTTCGTCTTCAAGGGCGGCGTGGGCCGGGGCAAGCAGACGCTCAAGCCGGAGCAGCAGGCCCGGCTGGACGCGCGCGACAAGGCGCTCCGCCAGAAGCTGCTCATCTCCGACGAAGCGCTCTAGCGACGCGCGCGTCCGTCAGGCCTCGTGGCCCTTCAGCCCGCGCAGGCCCGCGAGCAGCGCCTCACCGTCCGGCGTGCCCAGGCCGGTGCACGCATTCCACACGGCGTCCGCGCTGGCGAAGTACGCGCCATTGCCACCCCGGGTGATGCGGTGGACGACGGGCGCGCCCTGGCGCACCAGCGTGTACAGGCGGGGGTTGAGGAAGCCCACGCGCTCCCCCAGCCCCTCGTTGATGAGGGTGAGGAGCGCGGCCCACATCGGCGCGGCGGCGCTGGTGCCCGCGGCGACCCCGCGCTGCCCCTTGAAGACGATTTGATAGCCGGTGTGCAGGTCGGCGTTGGCCGCGACGTCGGGCACGCCCCGCCCCGGCGTCCTCGACGTGAGCTGGAACACGCCGCCCTTCCAGGTGGTGTTCACCTGCACGGGCACGTTCATGCCGTTCTGGTACGGGGGCAGCGCGTTCATCGTGCTCACCCCGCCGCTGCTCGCGCCGGCCGACACGGTGAAGCCCAGGGCGCCCATGGACATGGCCTCGCCCAGGCGGTTCCACACCTGCTCGTGGAGGATGCGGTCCCCGTCGGCTTCGAGCGTCGTGCCGCCGCAGCCCAGCACCAGCGCGCTCGCGGCGGGATAGCTGGGCGCCGCCACGGTGATGGCGTCCGTGGGTGAGCCGCCCTTCACGGGCACCTGCGAGCCCAGGTCCCCGGAGGCCGCGCACACGGTGATGCCCAGGAGCGCCGCTTCCTTGAAGAGCCGCTCGAAGGCGGCCTCCTCGTCCGGCTGGATGAGGGAGCCTTCATAGAAGGACCAGCTGCTGGTCAGCACCGACGGCCGGTTCGTCCGGTCGCTGATGGCCATGGCGAAGGCGCGGTGGTAGTCGCCCAGCGAGTAGTCCTTGGAGCCCGCGTTGTAGACGACGACGCGCGCCTTGGGGCACACCGAGGACACCAGCTCCACGTCCATGGTGACCTCCGCGTTGGAGCTGACGCTCAAGGTCGGCTTGTTGGGCCCCACGTTCACCGGCGCCTCGCGCGTCACGCCCATCCAGGACAGGTACTCGGTGAGGTCCTCCTGCCTGTAGCCGCCCGTCAGCTCGATGATGCCCACGCACTGGCCCTCGCCCTGCGTCGGGGGATAGCGGTAGAGGCGCGCCACCTGCGCGGCCGGATACGAGCGCAGCCCGGCATCCTCCGCCTGCGTCACGGGGACGGGCGGTGACGCGGAGCTGTGGGTGACCAGCGGCCGCGTGTCCAGGCCGAACACCCACTCCACGACGCCGCGCAGGGGGCGCGGCATCGCGAGGGGTTTCGTGTGGCTCAGGAACGACAGCTTCCCCAACTGGTAGCCCTTGAGGTCCACGCTGAAGGCCTTGCGGATGGCGGTGGGCGAACCTTCGAGCTGCACGAAGCCCCGGTCGCGCTGCACGGAAACCACGCGCAGATGGAACGCCTTGGCGAAGCGCTCCACGGCGGCCAGGTCCTTCTTCGCCGTGCCGTACTTCGCCTCGAACTCCTCGTGGGTGAGCGGACGGGGCGGAGGCTCCTCGCACAGCGCCTCCACCGTCGGCAGGGGCACCGCGGGGCGCAGCAGCAGGGTGAGCTTCACGGGGCCCTTGAGGGCACGAACCCGGAGGGGAAGGGGCACCGGGAAGGGAAACACTCGCTCGCGCTGCGCCGGGGGGATGCGGGCCATGCGCGGCTTTCTACCACGCACGCCCCCACGCACCGTCCGGGTCGTATCCACCGCCCCGCGCCACAGGTAGGCTCGCGCCCCCGCCCATGAACCGAGTCCTCCGCCTCAAGCCCCACCTGCGCGCCGAGGTGCTCGATTCGCGGCGCGTCTTCCTTGTCGGTGAACGCGCCCAGTTCCTGCTGGAGGGTTCCCCGCACGCGCGCGTCGTGCCCCTGCTGGACGGCCAGCGCACCGTGGCCCAGATCATCACCGCGCTGGAAGGACAGGTCTCCGCGCCGGAGGTGCTCTACGTGCTGTCGCTCCTGGAGGAGCGTGGACACGTGGAGACCGCGGACGACGTGTTCGACGCGGAGGTCGCCGGCTTCTGGGAGTCGCTGGGCATCGACGCGGCGCGCGCGGCCGAACGGCTGCTGGACACGCCCGTCGCCGTGCGCGCCGTCGCGGGCGAGGACGCCGAGCGGCTGGTGGACGCCCTGCGGGACACCGGCCTGGACGTGCGCGAGGAAGCGGACCGCCACATCCTGCTGGTGGACGACTACCTGTCCCCGGAAGCACTCGCGCTCGCGCGAGCGGCCCGGAGCGCCGGGGCGGTGTTCCTGCCGGTGAAGGTCGCGGGCACCGCGTGCCATGCGGGCCCCGTCTTCGCCCCCGGGGACGGCGCATGCTGGACGTGCCTCGCCTCGCGCCTGCGCGGCAACCGCCCCATCGAGCAGTACCTCGCGCGGCGGGAAGCCCCGACGCGGCCCGCGCGGACCGGACTGCCCACGACGGCGCAGGCGGGGCTGTCCTTCGCGGCGACGCTCGTGGCGCGCTGGGTGGTGGAGGGCGACACGGCGGAGGCCCGTCACACGCGGCTGTGGACGCTCGACTTCGCCACCTGGACGCTGGACTCGCACGCCGTGACGCGACGTCCGCAGTGTCCGGACTGCGGCGACCCCGGCTGGATGGAAGCGCGCGCGCGACAGCCGCTGGTGCTGGCCTCACGCCCCAAGCGCTTCACCGACGATGGCGGGCACCGCGTCCTCACGCCCGAGGAGACCTGGGAGCGCCACCGCCACCTCGTGAGCCCGGTGACGGGCGTAGTGAGCGACCTGCGCGCGGTGCCGGGGGATGCACCGCTGGGCCACATCCAGTCCGCCCTCTTCCGCGTGTGCCCGTGGACGGACGCGCCGGCCTCCGACGACTTCCACCGCGTGGCCAGCGGCAAGGGCCGCACGGAAGTCCAGGCCCGCGCGGGTGCGTTGGGCGAGGCCCTGGAGCGCTACAGCGCCGTGTTCCAGGGCGACGAGCCCCGCGTCCACGCCACCGCGTCATCCCTGGGCGCGCAGGCCGTGCTTCCGGACGTGCTCCAGCACTTCAGCGCCGCGCAGTTCGCGAAGCGGCCGGACGGAGCGACACACCGCGACGCGCGCACCGCCATCCCCCGGCCCTACGAGGACCAGCCGATGGACTGGAGCCCCGCGTGGTCGCTCACGCACGACGCGCGCCGCTACGTGCCCACGTCGTTCGCGTACCTCTTCGCGCCCACGCCCGCCGACGGCCCCTTCTGCCTCTTCAACTCCAACGGGAACGCGGCCGGCAACTGCGTGGAGGAGGCCATCCTCCAGGGGTTCCTGGAGCTGGTGGAGCGCGATGCGGTGGCGCTCTGGTGGTACAACCGCCTGCGCCGTCCCCGGGTGGAGTTGCAGAGCTTCGACGAGCCCTGGTTCACGTCGGTGGAGGCGCACTACCGGACGCTGGGGCTGCGGCTGTGGGTGCTCGACCTCACGCACGACCTGGGCATCCCGGTGTTCGCCGCGCTCGTGTGGTCCCCGGCGCGTGGCAGGGCCTGGGCCGGGTGCGGCTGTCACTTCGACGCGAAGCTCGCCGTGCAGCGCGCGCTCACGGAAGTGGCCCAGTGCTACGACCCGAAGGACACGTCCGCATCGCCCTGGGACCTGGGCGCGCACGCGGACCCCTCGTGGCTGCTTCCCGACGAAGCGGCCGCTGCGCGCGTGTGCTCCGACTTCCCACGCGTATGGCATGACGACCTGCGTGACGACGTGACGGAGTGCGTCGCGCGCGCCGCACGCGCGGGCATGGAGGTGCTGGTGGTGGACCAGGGGCGGCCGGATGTGGGCCTGTCGGCGGTGAAGGTCATCGTGCCGGGCCTGCGACACTTCTGGCCCCGCCTGGGCCCCGGCCGGCTGTATGACGTACCGGTGCGGATGGGCTGGCTGTCCGCGCCGCTGACCGAAGCGCAGCTCAACCCCGTGCCCTTCTACTTCTGAGCGTTCCTCCGCCTTGTCGCCCTCCCCTCCCAGGCCCCGCATCCTGCTGGTCCAGTGCGGACCGGACCGACGGCACGTCGACCGGGAGACGGAGGACTTCGACCCGGAGCGCGGGCTCGTGAAGCGCGCGACGATGACGCCGCTGGCCTGCGCGACGCTCGCGGCGCTCACGCCCGACACCTTCAGCGTGGACATCTGGGACGAGGAGCTGCACGGACAGCTCCGCGTGGACACGGAGCTTGCGGACTACGACATCGTCGGCGTGTCGGTGATGTACTCCGCCCTCACCTACCAGGCGCGCTTCCTGGGGGGCTTCTTCCGGGACCGGGGCGCCACCGTCGTCGCGGGAGGCCCCGCCGTCTCCGCCGCGCCGGAGGACTACCGGGGCTTCTTCGACGCGCTCTTCGTCAACGAGGCGGAGCGCACCTGGCCGCGCTTCCTCGCGGACTACCTCCAGGGCGAGTACGCGCCGGAGTACCGGCAGATTGAAAAGCCCGCCCTGAGCGAGAGCCCTCCGCCGCGCTGGGACGGCATCGCCGCGGACTTCCCGCGCTATGCCTGGGGCTCCGTGCAGACCACGCGCGGCTGCCCCTTCGACTGCTCCTTCTGCGACGTCATCTACCTGTACGGCCGCAAGCAGCGGCACAAGCCGGTGGCCCAGGTGCTGGACGAGGTCCGGGCCCACGCGGCGCTCGGCGCGGAGGGCGTGTTCTTCGCGGACGACGAGTTCATTGGCGACGCGGGCTACGCGAAGGAGGTGCTCGCGGGGCTGGTGCCGCTCAACCGCGCCCTGCCCCGCCCGCTGCGCTTCTTCACCCAGGTGACGATGAACCTGAGCCGCGACACGGCGCTGCTGGAAGGCATGGCGGACGCCAACTTCTACACCGTCGTGCTCGGCATCGAGTCCTTTGACGCCGACGCGCTCAAGGAAGCGCAGAAGCACCAGAACGTGCGCGCGGACCTCATCGGCGACCTGCTGAAGATTCAGGCGCACGGCATCGGGCCCCGGGGCAGCTTCATCGTCGGGTTCGATCACGACACGCCCGCGGTGTTCGACTCGCTGCACGCGAACATCCAGCGCTCGCACCTGCCGTGGGTGGTGGTCGCGCCCCTCCAGGCGCCGCGCGGCACGAAGCTGTGGACACGGCTGCGCGCGGAGGGCCGGCTCGCCACGCCCCGCAAGGCGCAGTCGCGCGACCGGGGCGCCATCGTGCTCAACGTGATGCCCCTGGGCATGACGCGGCCCCAGCTCCTCGAAGGGTTCCGCGACCTGGTGGAGCGGCTGTCCACATGGGACGCCGCCTGCGAGCGCATCCGGGGCTTCATCGCCGGCATCCAGCGTCCGCCCCGCGTGGTGGAACCGGAGTGGCCGGAGGCCGTCACCGACCGCTTCCTGCGCGAGGCCACCGACGCGTGGGCCCTGACGTCCGCCGAGCGCACCGCGCTGGGCGACACGCTCCGGGAGGTCCGCCGCACCGCGCCCGCGATGCTGCCGCGCACGGTGTTCTTCCTCGCGCGCAACCAGAACGAGCGCCGCCGGCACGAGCGGCTCTTCACCGACTTCGACGCCGTGCTGGACGCGGAGCGCAAGGGCGACTTCATCCCGGACACGCAGCCCGTCTACGTGCCGCCCACCTTCGCCACCGCGATGCGCGACGTCTTCCCGGACCTGTACGTGCGCCTGAGCCGCGACCTGCCCGACCGCCGCGACGTGCCCGAGGCGTCGCGCGAGGTGCTGGTGGACTTCGTCTCCCGCTGGGGCGAGGGCTTCCAGACGATTGAGCCGCAGCACCATGAGTTCCTGCGCGAGCTGTGCGACGCGGCGGTGGCGGCGCGCGGCGGACACCCCGGCGCCATGGCCCACGACGAGGAACACGCCCTGCGCACCCAGGCCCGGCGCACCGGCCTGCTGGAAGCGCTGCTCAAGGACGTGCGCGACGAGCTCGCGAGCTGGGGACGGTGAGCGATGCGTGACGGCTTCCCCATCTTCGACGCGGACCGCCACGTCCTGGAGCCGCTCAGCCTCTGGGCGGAGCACCTGGAGCCCGCGCTGCGCAAGCACGCGCCCCGGCCGGGACGCCTCCCGGACGAGTCCCTCCAGGAGCGGCTGGAGCGGCTGGGCCCCCAGGGCCTGCTGCCCGTGCAGCCCCTGCCGGAGGTGGACGGCAAGGCGCTGTGGAACCACATGCCGGAGCGCGCCTGGCTGGAGTTCTCCGCGCGCTCCTACAAGCAGTTGGGCCGCAATGAACTCCTGGCGCGGCCGGACGTGTACCTGGCGGAGATGGACCGCACGGGCGTGGACCGGGCGGCGCTCTTCCCCACGTACGCGCTGCTCCTGGAGGGCTTCTGGCCGCTCAAGCCGCGCGTGGCCTCCGCCTTCGCGTCCGTCTACAACACGTGGCTGCACGGCTTCTGCGCGCTGAACCCGGAGCGCCTGCGCGGCGTGGGGCTCATCAGCCGCCACGAACCGGAGGCCATGGTGGCGGAGGTGCGGCGCGTGGCGGGCTTCGGCTGGGGCGCGGTGATGGTGCGGCCCAATCCCATTGGCGGCCGGCTGCTGTCCGACGCGGCCTATGAGCCGTTCTGGTCCGAGTGCGAGGCCCGCTCCATCGCCGTGGTGCTGCACGGCAGCGGCCACGTCTACGTGCCGTCAGCGGGCGCGGACCGCTTCGACACGCGCTTCGCCAACCACGCCTGCGCCCACCCCATGGAGCTGATGATGGGGCTGCTCGCGCTCCTGCAGGGCGGCGTGCTGGAGCGCCACCCCGCCCTGCGCATCGGCGCGATGGAGGCCGGCTGTGGCTGGTTGCCCTACTGGTCCTGGCGCCTGGACGCGGAGTACCGCGCCGTGGGTGCCGAGGTCTCCGCCACCATCCGACAACCTCCATCCGCCTACCTGCGCCAACACTGCTTTGTCTCCGTGGAGCCGGATGAGCCCTACCTGCCTGACATGATGCGACATCTGCCGGAAGAGCGGCTGCTGTTCGGAAGCGACTTCCCACATCTGGACCATGAGGAGGACGTCTTGGGTTCCCTGCTGTCCTTGCGTGACCGGATACCCGAAAGTCGTCTACGAAAGGTTCTCTGGGAAAACCCGACTCGGTTCTACGGTGCGGAACCGTGAGGCCGCTTGAATGAGACTGTCGCTCGCCGAAGGCGTGGCGCTGCGTTGCCCCGAAGCGGAGGACGCGCGCGTGGAAGGTCCGGGCCGCTCGCTGCGCCTGGGCGTGCTGGCCCCGGGTGTGCGCGCTGTCTTCGAGTCGCTGGCGGACGGAGGCATCCAGGAGACGGAGGTGCCGGCCGCGGCGGGCTCGGACGCTTCGCTCGCGTGGTACTGGCTGGACCTGGCCGGTGACGGGGGCCTGCTGTCGTGGACGGTGGAGGAGCGCGGCAACCTGCTCATGACGCTGACGCCGGCGTCCGCGTCCTTCCTGCGGCGCCGCGCGACGTTCGACGCGCTGGTGCCGCTGCAACTGTCCCGCTTCGCGCACACGCGCATGGCGGCGGGACACGCGGTGCTGGACTGTCCCACCGTGCACGCCACCGCGGTGCTGCATGACCGGCGCGTGGTGTCGCTGCTGTTCGACATGGCGCGCCCCACGCTGCTGGCGCGGCTCAACCAGTTCAACACCGGCATCGAGTCCGTGACGCTCCGGGAGCTGGTGCGCCTGCTGGCGGAGACGGGCATCCTCGTGCCGGAAGGACTGGACGTGCCGGCGTCGGAGGCGACGCTCACCGCCCTGCGCCAGTGGGAGCCGCACGACCTGCTCTTCCACCTGCGCTCCCGGGGCTGGGGCCACCAGACGCGCGCGGGCGCCACCTACCGCTTCCGGGGCGAGCTGCCCAACCC